>JAEWVL010000339.1 GCA_023396665.1 Spirochaetota bacterium | reverse complement strand
GTACCGCAATGACGAATACGTACCCATCACCGTCAGCCCCTCGACATCGTCGAACTTCTTTGCGATTGCACCATCGGCCGGCGGTTTTAACGGCGGCGACACCTATGATCTGCGCATCTACCGTTTTGCATACCCGGTAGACATGCCAGACTATACGCTCAATTTCGAAGCGCTGATACACCTGCCGGCAACAACGCTGAGCCCGGTTAACCCGCTATACGTGAACTACCGTTTTACGACGGCTTTATCGTCGAGTGCCGATTACGAAGAGCCCTTTCTGCTCAATTCCAATCCAGGGCATGGTGAAAACGATGTGGATACGACGCTCGCAAGCACCGGCGGTGTCATCGTGCTTACCTTTTTCGATAACAATAACCCGATGATATACCCCCCTTCGGTCAATGCTTCAACCGTCACACTGTTACAGATGCCCTCAACTCCGATCCCGATCAATGTAAGCATGGAAGAGTCGGATATCAATTTCAAGACCTATTACGTTCAGCCGCTGAGCCCTCTTGCCAATGCGGAGACCTATATATTGACCGTATCGGTCGGGAACAGCATTCAGGATTTCAGGGGAAATTTCATGGTTCAAAGCATGCAGATTTTTTCCACAGAGCCCTGAGAATACTATGATTAAAGTAAAATTCTGGGCTTGCTGTATAAGGCGTATTTTTCAGATCTGCGAGCGACTGGACAAAAAAAAGGCTGACATTTCCATGAGAGTGTGTATAATAAGAGCGTGCGGGGCTTTCCTTATGAAAAAACATCTTCTCCATCTTTTCGTTCTGTTTTTTCTGTTTTCCGCGTGCAGCGGCGGCGGGCAGGAGAGCGGCGGCGGCGGGGAAAGCGGCGGCGGCACCCCCTACCCTGTCATATCGGTCAAGCGTAACGCCACCCCCGTTTACTCAGGAACCGGCCCCTATCCCTTCGGGAATGTGCTTCCCGGAGAATCGAGCAACCCTCTTGTCTTCTCAATTGAAAACAAGGGCAGTGCCGATCTGACAATATCCGCCGTTTCTATTACCGGCGACAATGCCGCGGATTTCTCGCACGATTTCAGCGAGTCTGCCACACTTGCAGCTAATGAAACCATCGAGATAAAACTGATTTTTTCACCGACGACGGCTATCGAGGGATACCGCTACGCCCAGCTCAACATTACACACAACGACTCGAACAACGACTCACCCTACACGCTCAAGCTCTCGGGCTACGTAATTCTGAAAACACCGGAAATTCACGTCAGCGATTCTCTCAACAACAGCCTGCTCTCGGGCAGCGGCCAGAAACATTTCGGCACAGTTATAGAAGGCGCCTCGAGCGCGGCGCAGATATTTACGATACAGAATCTCGGAAACGAGGTGCTTGCGGTAAGCGCTGTCACCGTCAGTGACCCCGCAAATTTTACGCTCACCAGCAGCTGCCCTGCAAATCTGAACCCGAAGGGCTCAGCGGGCAGTACCTGCACCTTTTCGATCGTTTTTAACCCCGCAACCGCGGGCTACAAAACCGCGAGCGTCACCATCGCATCCAATGACCTCGACGAATCAAGTTACACCTTCACCGTTACCGGCAACGCGAGCAGCTCTGCCGCTGTCGCGCCCGAGATTAACGTCAAGGCGGGCAGCACAACCTATCTGACGACCAGCACCTACGACTTCGGTGATGTCACCGAATTGTCTTCGAGCGGAAATAAAACCTTCACGATACAGAATATCGGGACGGCTAACCTCTCAGTAAGCGACGTATCGGCACCCGCGAACCCCGAATTCATACGAACTGTAGCGGGTTTGCCCGCAACGATAACACCCGGTGCGAGCCACACCTTTAGCGTCAGATACGACCCGAGCAATCTGGGAGATGATACGATGGTCCCTATAACCATCTCCAACAACGATGCGGACGAAGCAAGCTACGTGATCAATCTGAGCGGTCGCGGAACGGGCGGCAGAATCTCGCTTACACCGGGATCATTTCTCAATACCGGCGTCAACATCTCAAGCGCGGCGCAGGCGTTTGTGATTACAAACGATGGAAACGCACCGCTTATCGTTTCAACGGTAAATCTTCAGACCGGCGGCGATTTCATCATCACCTCATTTCCCGCAGGCAGCATACCAGCCGGTGCAAGCTCGTCGTTTTACGTGGTGTTCAAACCCACGGCCTTAGGGGCACGCAACGATACGCTGCGCATCTATACAAACGACGTCACACACAGTCCGTCTTTGAATACCCCGATCAGCGGGACGGGTGTTATTAATCCGGTATTGACACTGCTGTCGGCCCCCACTACCTTCGGTTCGGTAAATGTAGCCAGCGGCAGCAGCGAGCAGACCTATACGGTAAAAAACGACGGCACCACGAATCTCACTATAAGTGCTATTGATTTTACAGGAGCCGCACCCGGTGATTACTCACATTTGGGACTGCCGCCTGCCATCACACCCGGCAATACAGGAACCTTTACAGTCAGTTTCAATCCGAGCGTGACAGGCCTACGCAGCGCCACTATAAATATCACAAGCAATGCTGGTGTCGCACCCATCGCCGTCAGCGGTACGGGCATATTGCAGGATATCGATGTCGCGGTAAGTCCGCTTTTTGCGGACACAACAACCGGTTCATCTTCTGCACTACATTCGATTTTGATTACGAATACCGGGACGGATACACTCAATATCAGCTCCACGGTACTCAGCGGGGCTGATGACGATCAGTTTACGATTGTCTCGTATCCCGCATCGTCACTTATAACCGGTGGTACGACAAATGTCGTTCTTCAGTTCAATCCGACGAGAGCGGATATTTATAATACAACTGCCCGATCCGCGACACTCACAATTACGTCGAATGCACCGACACCGACGATCAACATAACACTTAACGCTAACGCTTTGGCCAATCCCGTTCTTTCGAAACTTGCTGCACCGACGAATTACGGCTCTGTTGAAAACGGATCTTCAGGCGACCCGGGGACCTACCTGATTCGAAATGACGGCACGACAAACCTGCGAATAAGCGATATCGGCCTGACGGGAGGAACACAGTATTCACTCAACCTGGCACCTGATTTTTCAGGTTTTCCGGTACCGGTCGATATTCCCCCGGGCGGCAGCAGAAGCTTCAGCTGTGTTTTCAGTCCGACAACTATCACGAACGGTATCGCCGACACGATTGCAATCAGCCATCTGAACGCGATAGGCGGCACCGTAGATGATAACACGAATATCAGCGGAAACGGCATCGCCTCAAATGCCGATCTTTCACTGATTCTGGCACCGACCAACTTCGGCACCATCACTTTACCGCAAAGCAGCCCGACGGTGGTGTTTCGCATAAAGAATACCGGCAGCTCGAATCTTGTGCTCAGCGCCATCAACATAGCCGGAACAAATCCAGCTGACTTCACTGTTGTTCCGGGCGCTTTACCGACACTGCTGCCGGGCCAGACACATGATTTCACCGTCCAGTTTACGCCGGGTGCTGTCGGTGCGAGATCAGCGGACATCACCATTGAATCCAATGTCGACGACTATGATTTTACCGTGTACGGACAGGGGGCCGGCACCCCCGACATATTCATGAGCGCGGCACCGCTAAGCTTCGGATCTATTGTTCACACATTGACAGACAGTAATATATATACAATACAAAACAACGGTACGGCCGACCTTTACATTTCTAACATCGTCATCAGCGACACGACAAATTTCAATTTACCGGCATCGGGCCCATTCACCATTGCGCCAAGCCTGACACAGAATTTCTCCGTCACCTACACCCCCACAGGCGGCGGCACGCACCTTATGTCGATTTCGATCTACAGCAATGACTCCGACACACCGGTTCGGGTAATAGCGGTCAGCGGCAGCGCAACGGCTCCGATTATCTCGCTTGGCGGCTCTACCGATTTCGGGTCGATCAGCACAAGCTCTTCGAAGACCCTGAATTTTACCATTTTTAATACCGGCACTGCCCCGTTAACGATTACCGGTATCACAACATCTCTGGCTGAATTTTCTGATCCCCTCTACACGGGAATCATAGCGGCCGGAGCAAGCCAAATAATAAGTGTCACATTTACACCTTCTGCGGCTACGGCCTACAATGCTTTCATAAGTATCGCAAGCGATGATCCGGCGACACCGACATTGTCGGTACCTATATTCGGTTCGGGTTTGAACCCGCCGCTGCTTGTTACAGATCCGACAAATGGAAGCGTCATTTCTTTCCCGAACACCACGCAAGGCCAGTCGAGTGCGGCATCTGTGATCGAAGTGCAAAACAACGGCGGCTCGACAATGACGGTCAGCTCGCTTACATTTGACGTCGGCACGCATTTTTCTATCACCGGCTCCGGTTCGGCCACAATACCCGCCGCTTCTTCAACATTTATATCACTTTGCTTTACACCATCGGCAAGCGGCGCTCATGCTGACAAGTTGAACATTATTACAGACGGCGGCACAAGCATTATTGATCTTTCTGGTACGGGTCTTGCCTTGGCACCAATACTGGAAACGAACCCGACCTCGGGAAGCACCCATGACTTCGGCACGGTCGCATTGGGAAATTCAAGTGCGCCGTTGGTAGTTCTGATTAAGAATACCGGAAACGCAGCGATGAATGTAACAGATATTTCACTTGCAAGCGGCACCCATTTCTCGCTTAACGATTCTTCAGCCTTTCCGCTTGTACCGGGAGATTCCACCTTCGTGAGCATAACGTTCACACCGACAGCACTTGTGGTGCCGGATGACACATTAACAATCGATACAAGCGGGGGTACAAACACCATAACGCTTCAGGGAGCCGGCAGCGCTCCTGACATCACCGTCCTACCCACACCGCATGATTACGGTAGTTTACCGGTTGGTTCAACAGCAACCAACACGTTCACAATCTCAAACGGCGCTGGCCTTCCCGATCTGGTTCTCTATTCCTGTATTCTGGGAGATACTACGAATTACGAGATTGTATCCTATCCTGCCACCGTTATCGCCGGCGGAACCAACAGCACGATAATCGTTCGATTCAAGCCGCAGAGCATTGGAACGCTGAATTCGACACTTACGATAAACAGCAACGATCCGAACGATCCTTCGATACCGGTATCCCTGAACGGAATCGGTACCGGTCCGAACATCGTCACACCGCTCACAATTTCACCGGCATCGGTTTTAGATCAGCTTGTTGGTACACAAAGCAGCACGGAGTATGCGCTCAAGATCGAGAACAGTTCGACGACGACGGCTCTCAGCGTCTCTGGCGTCTCCATATCGGGAGACGATATGGATGATTTCATTATTACAGCCAATCCTTTTCCGAAAGCGATAGCCGCAACGACGACCGATCAGTCATTCAAGTTCCGTTTCGCACCACAAACGACAGGTACAAAGAACGTGTCGATCAACGTATACTCTAATGATCCCGACACACCTGTTACCTCTCTTGTACTAACACCGACCGCAACCAAAACGCAGGTTATCGACGATGCCACCGGCGGTGATACGAGTGACACAGGACAGTACGCTTCGCTTGATATTGACAGTTCAGGGAACCTATACGCAAGCTATTACAAACTCGGAACACCAAACACTCTTCAGTTTGCAAAATCGACTGACGGAGGCGCCACATGGTCAATCAAGACACCCGTGACTTCTGTACATGATATCGGAAAATACTCGAAAATCAGGACGGACGGGGCAAATGTTTATATCACATACTATAACGAGACAGCTAGTGATGTCTACATTGTCCGTTCCTTTAACGGTGGAACGACATGGCAGACACCCTACTTGATTGAAGGTGACGGAGGCGTCGGTCTTCAGGTTGGTGAATGGACCGCATTTGATATGGAAGGTGATTATCTGTATGTCGCCTACTATAACAGGACAAGCGGTGATCTTCGTATTCGTATATCAGACGATAAAGGATCGACATGGAGTGCTGCCGGTGATATCTATACCGTTAATGATGTCGGGCAGTATGCGTCAATATACGCGCAGGGAAGCAACGTACACGTAGCATATTACGACAATGGTAACGGGATATATTATATCGGTTCATCCAATTACGGTGCAATCTGGGGAGCGCCCATACTGATTTCGGCGACCGCCAATTCCTATAACTCTATTATCGCTGACGGCAGCAATATTTATGTTTGTTATTACCATAGCGATACGACACCTCACGTCGCAAAATCAATTAACGGCGGGATGACATTTGCATTTGATGATTCACTGACGATGACCGGTAATACCGGGACGTATAACAGTATGCATTTCGACTATACCGGACAATTGCATGTATCGTATTATGGGAACAATATACTCTATCATGTGTATCATAATACTACGACATGGCAGGCGGCGGCTGTGGCGGAGAACTTCGCAACCGTTGGTCAATATTCATCGTTAAAGACATACGAAGATACGATATATATCCTGCATTATGATTTTTCAGCCGAAAAGGACCTCGTTATAACCAAATCAATCGACGCGGGCGCAAGCTGGTAAGTGTTCGGCGGCTGTAAAAAAACACAGCTGCCCGAATAAAAAGCGCCGGGAAAAATTGACCCTTACGCCGCTTCTGGCTACCTTGTTTACGTGGTGCAGAAGCCGTCAGCATCGTGCAAAATGATGCGTGGCGGCACCTGCGACTGCGCCATCGGGACGATAATAGCGCTTGTGACGGGGTTTGCCATGAAAGTTACCGAATTGATGAAGCAATTTGAAGACGAGGGCTGGATACTTTTCAACGTTCGGGGAAAACACTACCAGTTCAGACATGCGAAGAAAAAAGGAAAGGTAACGCTTCCACCACCACGAAGCGATATTTCCGAGAATATGGCAAATACCATTAAACAGCTTGCTATTGCGGAGGAGTAGATGACCTACCCGATTGCGATTCACAAAGAAGTGGATGCGGAATATTTTGTCAGGGTGCCCGATCTTGCGGGCTGTTTTTCTTCAGGAAGAACGGTGAAAGAGGCGATACTCAACGCCAGGGAAGCCATACTCTGTCACATCGAGGGTATCGTATTTGACGGTGAGGATATCCCCCTGCCCTCTGATATCGAGCGCTATATCGCACACGAAGACTATCGGGATTCATTCTGGGCGGTCACCTCAATCGACATATCGGGAATATCGGGAAAAGCCCGAAAGGTCACCATATCCGTTCCCGAATCGCTGCTGAAAAAGATCGACGAATACGCGGCCGAACACAATGATAGCCGCTCTGGTCTTTTTCTGAACGCGGCGGCCGAATACGTCGCCGGGCGCCGGCGCGCCTGAACAAGAGCATTTCACGATTGGATGAAAAACGGTACTCATATTTTCTTCTGCAGCCGCATACATTCCTGATATGAACTGCACTCGACGAGATGATCGTTGACGATACCCACCGCCTGCATGAAGGCGTAGCAGATTGTCGGCCCGACGAAGGTGAAACCGGCCTTTTTCAAAGCCTTCGACATGGCCTCTGACTCGGGGCTGGCGACCGGAATTTCGCTTAAGGTGTGACGCCGGTTTATAAGCGGCTTCGCGCCGGTAAATGACCAGATGAATTGCGTGAAGTCCTTTCCGCTCTCGCCAAGCGCCAGATAGGATCGCGCATTCTGTATTACCGACAGCACTTTGAGACGGTTTCGAACTATTCCGGGATTGCGCATCAGCGTCTCGACCTTCGCCGCATCGAAAAGCGCAACCCGCTCAGGGTCGAAACCGTCGAAGGCCTCTTCGTAGTTCTTCCATTTTTTGAGAATGGTAATCCATGACAGCCCGGCCTGCTGACCGTCAAGGCAGAGTTTCGCGAAAAGATCGCGCGGATCAAGCACGGGACGTCCCCACACTTCGTCATGATAGGCAATATACTGCTCGTCACCCAGACACCAGGGACAGCGTGAAGGTTCTTTCATACAACAATACCCGTTAAAATAAATATTTGCGAGGGGATACGTGTAAACACTCCGCTCAATCATTACAACTATGCACAGATTTGCGAAACGAAGCAAGCAAAATTGCGGTAAAATTAAAGTCTCAGCTATACAGGCGCTGATAAACCGCGATTAAGCTCGGCTTATTTCGAATCAAATGCCGAGCTTAATGCGAGATTAATTGAAAACCAGCAGACGCGAGTCAAGCGGTTGATACTCCTTCTCACCCGGCTGCGCAAGCGGTTTTCCGAAGGGCATTTGCGATATCAGACGCCAGTCGGCAGGAATATTCCATTGCCGCTGAACCGCCTTGTCAATCAGAGGATTGTAGTGCTGAAGTGAAGCACCGAGACCTTCAGCTTCGAGGGCGGTCCAGACAATGTACTGCAGCATGCCGCTTGACTGCAGCGACCATCCCGGGAAATTGTCTTTGTACAGGGCGAAATCGGTCTGCAGTTTTGTCACGACGCTCTGGTCTTCGAAGAACAGCACCGTCCCAAAAGCCGCCGCAAACGAATCGACACGCTCTTTCGTCTTGTCAAAATTTTCGACCGGAACCACCGACCGAAGCGCATTCTCGACGATGCTCCACAGTTTCGCATGATTCTGCGAAAACAAAACGACTACCCGCGCACTTTGCGAATTGAAGGGCGATGGAGCATGCAAAAGCGCATGAGACACTATCTGTTTTATTCGTTCATCATCTATTGTTGATTCCGCGCCGAGCGCGTACATGCTTCTTCTTGATTGAACGGCCTGCATAAAATTTTTATCCACAGTAAACCTCCATAAGGCGGGTGATCATCAGTTACTTTATTTGTTCACTCGGGCGCTATATTGTTACAATAGGCTAACTTTTTCGTGACAATAAAGTCACAAACGAAACCGGTAAGTGACTGGCACACGAAAGAGTTCCTGTACAAAATGGCTACCGGCAACATGCCGGAAATGTTCACTATTCAAAGCTGATCAAGAAGCGTCCTGGCTTTGGTAAGACCGAGACGCTCCGCACGTTCGAGATCCGCCCTGGCCTCATCCCCCCTTTTAAGAAGCATAAGAAGAAAGCCCCGTTCATAGTACGCCTGCGCGAAATCGGGGTTCATCGCGATAACCCGTGAATAATCGTCGATCGCTTTCTGATTGTTATCGAGCATTTTGTGGCACCATGCCCGGTTCAGATGAGCGCCCATTGTGGGATGCATTTTAATCGATCTGCTGAAGTGTTTCACGGCCTGTTCATATTGCCGTTCGTTCATATAGGTGATACCGAGGTTGTAGGGAATCATCTCACTGCCGGGATTCACCCTGGCCATATCCTCAAGAAGCTCACGGGCCCCCTGGTTGTCGCCATCGGCGATGCGGCGCGAACTCTCATTAAGCTGCGTTGCCAGTTCGCTGTTGAGCGGCTGCCAGCGATTACGCTGCCTGTTATAAAGGACAAGGGATACAATCAGCGCGAGGGCGATTGCCGCCAGCAGGAAAATGACGGGTACAATGTGGCGTTTAGTATTCATGGCAGTAGAAAACAGGGGGGATAAAGAAAGTCAAGCAGAAATGAAAAGCGGCACCTGAAAGGGTGCCGCCCGCAAAATTCAAAATTACGATACAGAACGCATCACCGTCGGCGACACAAGCTGTGCAGTCAGGACAGGGTGCATGAAAGTCGGGAAATGGAGTTGATACTCAAACATGAGAAATTTCCAGTCATCCTTTCTGATTGAGGAACGGCAATTCGCCGATCCGCATGCGCAGGTAAAATCCTGGTCAAAGTTGACAACAAAAGTGCCGTAGTCGACAGTCAACTCCTCCCCCTCGGCGATATCCCGCTTGGCGATGATGTTATCGTTGTAATCGTACATCATGTTTGGAGAGCAGGAATGGTTCATGAAATTGGAAACATGACGGGCATTCTGCCAGTCAAAGGTTCCAATTGAGTAACCGAAACTGATGTCATAGCTGTAACGCAGAAAAAGCTCGCGTCTTACAGGGTCAAGCGCCTCAATTTCCTCGACGCTGAGCACCGACCAGCCATACTTCTCATCCTCGATCCACTCGTCATGGCAGAAGAGCAGTTCGCCCTCTGCAAATCCACGACCCGCAAACACACCAAACTGGCCGTTGGATTTAGTTTTTTTAAGTATCACTGTGCACCTCAAAGTGAAGTTAAAGAATAGATGCCATTATTTTAATTAGAATCAAAAGTCAAATTAATAACCGATAGCGCCGAACTTTATGAAGAAAAAGTTTGTTTTTTTTCTTCATTATTAAATACTTGTTACATGTTTTTCGTTTTGATCAGGGATCAAGCTGCGCCGGGTAAAAGCCGGGATACCCGGCATTATCAGGGGAGTATAAGCCGTCAATGTATTCGAAATGGGCTGTATTGCGGCATGTGACTCGCCCGAAGATATGCCAAAAATGCAATAAATGCGGCTATCTGTTCTTTTTTGCAATACCCGATTAGCAGCAGTACTTTTCAATAAATCAAGTCTGAGGATTAATGCCTATGAACGCGAAAGAAATCGTCAAAACACTGAGTCTCAGGGAAAAAGCATATTTTGTCAGCGGTATGACGTTCTGGAAGACCCAGCCGATTGAGCAATATGATATTGCGTCAATGCTTCTGATCGACGGACCTCACGGTCTTCGAAAACAGGTGGACAAAAGCGATCACCTCGGTGTGAACGAGGCGCAAAATGCGATCTGCTTTCCCCCCGCATGTGCACTTGCAGCATCATTTGATACGGATCTTCTTGAAAAGGTCGGCTCGTACATCGGAGAAGAGGCCGCGGCGGAAAATGTAGCCATCGTTCTAGGCCCGGCGAACAATATCAAGAGAAGCCCTCTGTGCGGACGCAACTTCGAGTATTTTTCCGAAGATCCCTACCTTGCCGGAAAACTTGCTGCGGCACATATTCGCGGACTGCAGAAACACGGTGTCGGCACCTCCCTTAAGCATTTTGCGGTTAACAATCAGGAGCGATGGAGAAACACGATCAATGCGGTAGTCGACGAGCGCACTCTCAGAGAGATTTACCTGTGTGCTTTTGAAATTCCGGTACGGGAAAGCCAGCCGATGAGCGTGATGTGCTCGTATAACCGTGTAAACGGCACCTACCTCGCCGAGAATTCATATATTCTCAACGACATACTGCGCGGCGAATGGGGCTTTGAGGGCTTTGTGGTTTCGGACTGGGGTGCGGTCGACGAACTGCACAAATCGATTGCGGCAGGCCTTGACCTTGAAATGCCGACAAGCGGAAAGATAGGTCCTGAGAAGATTATCAGGCAGATTACCAAGGGAACGCTTTCAATTGAGCAGCTGGATACGGCCGTTGAGAGATTAATCAATGCCTTTCTCAAAATAACGGCAAATCGAAAATCAGTAACGCCGGGCCCATATGACAAGGAAGCGCATCACCGATTCGCCTATGAAGCCGCGAAAGAGTGCGTTGTTCTTTTGAAAAACGAAGGGGGGATACTTCCCCTTGATAATAGCAGCCGGCAGAAGATTGCCGTGATTGGTGATTTTGCTCAAAATCCGAGATTTCAGGGCGGGGGAAGCTCTCATATCAACCCCTACAAAGTGGAGACCCTGCTGGACTCGATAAAAACGCTTGCCGGCAACTCTACAGTACTTTTTGCAAGAGGCTATTGCGAGGGGGGGGATTGTTTTAATGATGTTCTTCTGGAAGAAGCGAGGAATATTGCCAAAGACAGCGACATCGTGATAATCAGCGCCGGTCTTACCGATGAATATGAAACAGAGGCAAGTGACCGCTTGCATTTGAATATGCCGCCTGAACAGCTTGCGCTCATCGATGCAGTCTGCGCCGTCAATGACAGGGTGGTGATCATTCTGTCCAACGGCTCACCGGTCAAGATGCCTTTTGAACCGAAAGTCAAAGCCATCGTAGAAGGATACCTTCTGGGCCAGGCCGGAGCGAAAGCCATGGCTGATATACTTTTCGGCAAACACAACCCCTCTGGCAAACTGGCGGAAAGCTTTTTGAAAGATGAAAAGGATGATCCCGCTTTCGGCAACATGCCCGGTGATAAAGGTGAAGTTGTCTACAAGGAGGGATTATATGTCGGTTACCGCTATCACGACAAATTCTCGACCGATCTTCTCTACCCCTTCGGCTATGGTCTCAGTTATACCAGCTATGAGTATTCCAACATTCATTGCGACAGGAAAACATGGAACGATAACGAAACCGTTGTCATTTCAGTTGATATTGCAAATACAGGAGATATGGCGGGGAAAGAGATTGTTCAGCTATATGTCGGGGAAAAAAGTCCCTGCGTAGATCGACCGGTCAAGGAACTGAAAGCTTTCGAGAAAATACAAATTGCGGCCGGTGAAAAGAAAACAATTCGATTCGAACTGAACAAGCGAAGTTTCGCATTTTATCATGTTGATCAGAAACAATGGATTGTAAATCCCGGTGATTATGTGATATCGATCGGAAAGTCCTCAAAAGAGATTTGTCAGGTTCTGACAGTTTCAATTGAAAGCTCGCAAAGGGTAAACCCTCCGAAAGTTGAGCTGGTATTTCGAAACGCCCTGCCCACCGACCGTAGCGGTCGTATAAGCAGAAACACACGTGTGGAAGAGCTCGCAGATCATCCTGTTGGAAAATTTATCTACCGCAAAGCCTTACATCATGCGGAGATGATGTTCGGTGACGCCTCTTTTTCCAAAAAAAACAAACCCGAAGAAGCCAACGGAAACAGTGAAAACGGCGCATCTGATTTCAAACTGACTGCGGTAAAAGCGATGATACTCGAATCACCTCTTCGAAACATGGTCAACATGAGCGCCGGCGCTCAAATGAAAGAAAGTGGTCTGACGAAACTGATCGGTTTTCTGAATTTGACAAGGAGAGACCGGATTCTCGGCAAGATTCTGCATTTTTTTCTAAAATGAAAAAAAATTTCAAAATGCCCGACAATTCTGTTTCTTGAAACGTATTCATGGTATACGG
>JAEWVL010000252.1 GCA_023396665.1 Spirochaetota bacterium | reverse complement strand
CGCTGACATCGTTCATAAATGTATGTTCTTCGCTGACAGATTTTTGCTGTTGTGATTTCGATTCAACCTCACGCTCATCGATTGCGTTGGCCATACGCCAAAGATGTATACCGGATGCGCCCATAAGGGATTGCATGTGTTTTTCGCTTAACGCGGCAATGTCGCCCACTTTCGTGTAGCCCAGAGAATTGAGAAAAGCTACACCCTTTTTACCGGCACCCCACAAAACAGAAAGGGGAAGAGCGGCGATAAAATCACGTTCCTTACCGGGAGGACAGACGGTGAAACCGTCTGGTTTTTGCATATCCGAACATATCTTGGCAATGGATTTTATGGCTGATATACCAATTGAAGCGCTTAATCCGGTTGTCTGAAAGATGTCGTTTTTAATGCCTCTGGCTATGGCTTCCGCACCTCCAAATAGCGAAAGGCTTGCAGAACAGTCGAGAAAAGCCTCGTCAAGACTGATCTGTTCGATGTCCGGAGTATAGCGCTCGCACAGATGCATGATGTGACAGGATATCTCTTCGTAGCGTCGCATGCGCGGAGGCAGAAATACTGCGTCGGGACAGCGTCGCCACGCCTCCGATACCGGCATGGCCGAACGTATGCCGTATTTGCGAGCCTCGTATGAGGCGGTGGATACAACGCCCCTTCCCTTTCCGTTTTTAGGATCCGCACCGATTACAACGGGGCGTCCCTTCAGTGAAGGATTGTCTCGTTGCTCAACGGCGGCAAAAAACGCGTCCATATCAAAATGTATGATACTCGGCTTCATGGCTCCACATATGTGTAGTGCGTTCGCTTTGTCAAGTAATCTTCTTGACAAGGTATGACCTTGCATTTTGATTTTTATATGTCTCAATCGCTAACATCACTTCCCGGCATTGGTGAAAAACGCGCGGCTGTTCTACGGGAAGAGCTTGGGCTGGTCACCGTTGCGGATCTACTTTGTTTCAGACCACGCCGTTATATAGACCTTTCACAAACACAAAAAATTTTCGAGTGCAATGAAGGCGACTTTGTCACCGTTGAGGGACTTGTAGAAAGTTGTGAAGTCGCAGGTTATAAAAAACATTTTCTCGAACTGAGCGTATTTGACGGAACGGGCTATCTTTCTGTAATATTTTACGGGGGGATACGTTTTTTTCAGGAACTCTTCGTGAAAGGAACCCGAGCCGTTTTTTCAGGTAAAATCTATTTTCGAAAGAAAAAGATCATGTATCATCCTGAGTTCGATTTTATCGAAGGCGAGCGAACGAACACGGGAAGAATAATTCCCGTTTACCCTGGAAGCGGACGATTGCGTGAAAAAAAAATAAGTTCACGCTTTTTCAGAAAAACAATACTGAAGCTTCTCTCACGGTCTGAATTCGTGAAATATGACGAGTCAAGGGAAACTCTGCCCGAAACGATTCGGCGAAAATACGCACTGATGAATATCGCTGACGCCTTTTCCAATCTTCATTTTCCAGAGAGTTTTCAGCATCTCGAACATGCGAGACAGAGGCTGGCTTTTGAAGAACTGTTCGCGATGCAGCTTTTTTTCAAAAGACAACGATTGGCTTTGAAAAATCTAAAAGGATTAAAAATATCCCGCATTGATCCTGACGCTTTTTTTTCCCGATTACCCTTTGAACTTACTGAAGACCAGAAAAAGGCAATAGCCGACATCGTCAGGGATCTCCAGAGTGAGACCGTAATAAACCGCCTGATTCAGGGGGATGTCGGATCGGGCAAGACAGTAGTTGCCTTCGCTGCGATTTACTTTCTTGCCTGCAATGACCAACAGAGCGCTTTAATGGCACCGACAGAAATACTATCCCGCCAGCATTATGATCTTTTCAGAACACTGTTTCCTGATATTCAATGCGCTCTGCTATGCGGATCAACGCCGAAAAAAGAACGCATTGAAATTCTTGAAAAGTTGAAAAACGGCGAAATACTGCTTCTGATCGGAACACATGCCATCTTTCAGGGTGATGTCATTTTCAGAAAACTGACACTTGCGATCATCGATGAACAACATCGTTTCGGTACGACTCAGCGTTCAGCCCTTCGACTGAAAGCGCCTGACGCCGGTCTGATCGTGATGTCCGCCACGCCGATTCCGCGCTCGCTTGCACTGGCCCTTTACGGCGAAACAGATATAAGTCGTATCCTTCAAAAGCCGGCAAATCGGCTGCCCGTTAAAACCATGTTATTCGATGAGAGCCGGATTGAAGGGATATACCGTTCTATGGAAAAGTATATCGCACAGGGACGACAGTGTTATTACGTACTGCCGCTTATTGAAGATAACGATGAGATGGATGCCGAGTCCGCCACCGCAAAGTTTGAAGAATTGAAACCGAGATTTGCCGGATGCGGTGTCGGTCTGCTGCATGGTGCGATGAACAAGGATGAGAAGAACGCAGTGATGCGTGATTTTGTTCAGGCAAAAATATCTGTTTTGGTTGCGACAACGGTAATAGAGGTGGGAATAGACGTTCCAAACGCAACGGTGATGGTCATACACAATGCCGAACGCTTCGGTCTCTCCCAGCTGCATCAGTTGCGTGGAAGGGTCGGTCGCGGCGAACATCAGTCATTCTGCATTCTGATACATGGAAAAATAGGCGCGGAAACAATGGAACGGTTGTCGATAATTACCGAGTCCAACGACGGGTTCTTTATCGCCGAAAAAGATCTCGCGCTTCGGGGAGCCGGTCAAATTACCGGGAATGTGCAATCCGGTTTTGTTTCGGACCTCGTGTTTGCCTCGATCGACAGCGATTTTGAACTGATGGAAAAGGCCCGTGAAGCGGCTGAAGAATTTCTGACAACACATACAGGAGAGATTGCCGTTCCGCTGCACATCAGTGATGAACGCGTATTGGCCATCCTTTCATGATGCTCTGCATAAACGGACTAAAATACCGTTTTTTCGACAAACCTTCTGTATATCTCAACCGTTTCAGCAGTAAAAAGTTCGTAAGCCTTTAGGCGCATGAACGCTTTCTTATCGAGCATTTTACCGGTACGGCTTTGGTAGTGTGCCGACGCCGCATCGACTTTTCTCATTGCCTCGTGTGCGTCGTTGGTATAGTGATGTGCTACGATGTCGCGAATTATGTTGAACTCCTGAACTCTGTCGAAAGGAAGGTCAAGATCATTTATATTCTGCTGATACCATTTCAATATAAAGTACTTTATCGCCTCGTCCGGACGAATTCGCGATATCTTTGATTCGCTGATGTATTTATAGCATACGGCAACACCGGTGGCGCTAAAAGCCCGGATAATTGAATTATACATTGTCAAGGGTCCGCAGTGATATTTGAAAAGATCGATATAGTTATTGGGAATCTGAAACTTTGCTATTATCGTCTCAAAGTTTCTGCTAAGTGTTTTGCAAATGAACTCTTCGTATTTGTCCACGGGCACGGTCTGGTGCTCTCGAATGTATCTGAGAACCGCACGTTTGATACTGGCGTCAATGAGTACTTTTTTCTGTTCTGTTTCAGTGAAAAAAATAACACGCTGCAGATCATCAAGATTTTTCCTGAGCAGTCCAAAATCCACATTGATGATATACGGTTCTTTTCTGTTCCAACTGCTTTTTCCCGGTATCAAGAACGAAAATTCGGCAAATCTGATCTGAGCCTGTGATTTTTCATGAACCTGGGTTCTGCCGCTATCCGCATGTATTCGTCCGTAATCATTCGAAAACTCCGGATCGGGCAGTTCATTCTGTTTTTGATAATCCGCGTGAGGCGATTGAAAGAGTTTCGCGTATTCATAACTGAAATCGCTTTTAAACACAATTTTTGAGCCGATCTCTTTTTCAAGTACATCGATATCATTTTTATGTATTCTGAGCACCGCGGCAAGAAACTCCAGAAAACGATCCGTATCCTGACACAGATCAATTCCGTTGCCGACGATGTCGCTCGTCTTCTGATAGAATTCTTTACCCTCGTTGACAAGATTGAATACGCTGAGGCTTGATGACAGAGAATCCCATTCACGTTTGATCTTTGCATTGATCTCCCTTAGTCGAATGAAGAGTTCTTTAATAACAAGAAAATTGATCCGATCGGAAGAATAGTCTTCAGTCGGAAAAAAAAGAGCAAAATCCTGCCTTGCATTCTTCTCCAGGTCATCAATGGTTTTTGAAGAGACGAAAACGTCATAGAGTTTTTCGATGTTTTCGAGAAAGCGGATAAAGTTATATTTGTATTTGCGCAGAGCGTCAATTACCGGGTCGGGCAGTGTCACATCGGTGAGAATGTTTTTGAAATCGAGAACAAGGTTCCAGTGCAGTTTCAGGGCGATAAGGTATCCGTCTTTGAAGCGCAATACCGCGGAATCTTTTCGGAACCGTTCAAGCTTGAGCTCGAACGATTCCAGATTGTCATCATAATCGCTGTCTGCGGTGGTATCGCCCTTTCGGGCAAGCCTCTCGCTCGAGCGAATAAATTCATCTTTGGTCTGATCGGCCTCGGAATCGCCGTCTATATTTGCCAGAAGTCTTTCGAGATCATCCATTTTTCCTATCCTGCCAGGAAATTAGAGCCCTAACTGGGGCAGCTCCTCGTTATTCATGATCATCTGAATCTCCTCGGCGTTCAGCGTTTCACGCTCTATCAGGTAATTAGCGATCTTGTTGAAAGTATCCCAGTTTTCCCTGACAATGGATTCCGCACGTTTCTCGGAATCACGAAGCATGGCATGCACCTCTTCATCGATGGCCTGTGCCGTAGCTTCGCTGTAATCACGGTCGTGTGAAAGCTCTTTACCGAGAAAAGGCTGTGAATCGTGTTTTCCCATCGCCATCGGACCGAAACGCTCGCTCATACCCCATTCGCAAACCATGCGCCGCGCGATATCTGTTGCGCGGCGGATATCGTTGCTTGAACCGGTTGTTGTTTCCTTGAACACAACCATCTCGGCGACGTGACCGCCAAAAAGACCGACGATTTCATTGAGCAGCTGATTACGGGACTGATTGTGTATCTCCTTTTCGGGAAGATACCATGTGCTTCCTAGTGATCTACCCCTGGGGATGATCGTTATCTTGTGAACAACCATGTTCTGTTTCAGAATAAGGCCGATTATAGCATGACCGGCCTCATGAAAAGCGGTCAGTTGTTTTTCCTCGTCGGTGAGAATCATCGATCTGCGTTCAGGCCCCATGAGTACCTTGTCTTTAGCCTCTTCAAGTTCGGACATTGAGACACGCTGCAGGTTTTTGCGGGCAGCGATAAGAGCGCCTTCGTTGACCAGATTCGCGAGATCCGCACCGGTAAAACCGGGCGTTCCTTTTGCAATGATCTTGAGTTCGACGTTTCTTTCCAGCGGTATCTTTTTGGTGTGAACAGCCAGAATTTTCTCGCGTCCTCTGATGTCGGGAACATCGACGACAACCTGACGGTCAAAACGTCCCGGACGCAGCAGCGCCGGATCAAGAACGTCGGGGCGGTTGGTCGCGGCAATGACGATAACACCCTCGTTTGTTTCAAAACCGTCCATCTCGACGAGAAGCTGGTTCAATGTCTGCTCCCGTTCATCATGGCCTCCGCCGAGTCCCGCACCGCGAAGACGGCCGACGGCATCAATTTCATCGACAAATATAATACAGGGTGAGTTCTTCTTTCCCTGCTCGAAAAGATCCCTTACACGGGAAGCGCCGACACCCACGAACATTTCCACGAAATCGGATCCGCTTATCGAGAAAAATTTAACCCCGGCCTCGCCCGCGATCGCACGAGCGAGAAGCGTTTTTCCTGTTCCCGGAGGGCCCATCAACAGTATTCCGCGGGGAATTTTAGCGCCTATTTTCGTGAATTTTTCAGGCGATTTCAGAAAATCAACCACCTCTGCAAGTTCCTCTTTAGCCTCTTCAACTCCGGCGACATCTGCGAAAGTAACCTTGTTCTTGGATTCTGCATTGAGTCGCGCGCGGCTTTTCCCGAAGGACATGGCCTTGTTACCCGTCGACTGAACCTGGCGCATCATAAAAAACCAGAATATACCGATGATCAATAGCCAGGGAAGAAAACTGACAATCGTATTGAGAAAAATATTCTCTTCGGGGGATTCGCCGGTAAGTTCGACACCTTTTTCAAGAAGCCGCTGCACCACGAAAGGATCCTGATAGGGAATCACCGTGACAAAAGGGGTATGCTTGTTGTCTTTCAGAAAAACGCCTTCAATCTTGTTGTTCTGGTAAATTTTCGCCTTTATTATTTTTTCGTCTTCAAGTTTTTTAATGAAGTCGCTGTATTGCAGTGTACTCACTTCGCTTTTGGTCGCCAGAGTGCTGCTTAAAAAAAGGTAGCCCAGCAACACCACCAGAAGTGCAAGTGCTATATGTTTCATCGTTCTGTTCATTAATCGGTCGTCCTGTGATCTGCGATAGTTAACCTATCACTGATATTTTTAGTGCAATGAATGGCAAGAACTTTTTTTTCGTAATCTTTCTGTGCCGTAAAGCCATCGGCTATGTAATCTTTTCTGCCGAGATGATGCAATATTAGCGCCGCAACTTCTCCGTTTTGTTCAGCTATGACCGCTTCACGCTTCTCAAGGGGGGATAGTTTTTCGTTTATATATATTTTCTTTAGACTTCTGTGGTGTCCCTTGTACACGATATGATCCCCTTCCATGCGCTGTCTGAGAACCAGAATGCCTTTTCTGTCGGAAGCGCGGATCCTGCACGAAGTATCATCATTCGTGCCGAAATCGGTCATTGCCATGCCGACCCTTACCATGATACTGTTATTAATGCCGTTAAAAGTCAATGCATTGTTATGAAAAAAATCAATGGATTGGTACAGTGGCGCAATATCGTCTTCATTTTCCCTTTTTCTGATACATATACGGTTTTTACCATCAATGCGACCGTGTTCGACCAGCAGATGCGGAGAGGAATACAGTTGCAGAAAAGAACGTTTTTTATTGATATATTTTTTGTATATTTCTTCAAGCATACCAATAGAAACATACTCATTTGTGTTATCTCGAATTGCCTTTGCGAACAAGGTGCAAAATTCAAAACGGTCGGCGGGAAGCCTGTCCGCGTCAAAACGAATGCCGTCATGTATTTTCGTTATGGGGGGATACTCAATATTTTTTTCGATGAACGATTCAGCCTTTATACAATGATCTATCAGGTGCTGCAGCGAGTTTTCAGCTGCCGGAAATATTTTTTTCAGAACCGGAACAAGCTCATGACGAATCATGTTTCTTCTGTATTTTGTATCCGCATTTGATATATCGCTGACATAATGCAAATCTTTATAATTGCAATAGGAAATAACAGCATCGCTTGAGACCTTGATGAGCGGACGTATGATCTTGTCGCGCCTTACGGGAATTGAGCACATACCGTGAATCGAGGTGCCGCTGAAAATTCTCATGATCAGTGTCTCGATAGTGTCGTCACGCGTGTGAGCTGTTGCTATTTTGTTGCAATTGAAGCGTTCTGCGCTGCGTGTCATTGCGGCGTATCGCGCCTGTCTCGCCCTCTGCTCGAAAGACGCTCCGCTTTCTATCGCCTCCACACAGATGTTGAGGGGAATATTGTTTTTTTCACAGACGGCGGCGACAAACAGCGCATCCTCATGCGATGCTCCGTCGCGGGTACAATGATCCATATGGAAACAAAACAGCTCAAATGAATAGCTATCCCGGAGTAGAAGCAGAATATCAAACAGCGCGGTGGAGTCTTTACCTCCCGAAAATGCGCACAGAATGCGATCGCCCCCGCAGACGAGAGAGTTGTCATCAATGGTCTTGCGAACATGCGCTATGACAGTATCAGACAGTTCAGGTGGATTGCTGTTCATTCATTCTCCGAAACAGTTTTATATCATCGCTACAAAAAAAGTAACAGTTTGCTGCTTAACTACAGGATGTAATTAAGCACAAAAATGCTATGATCATCATTGTCGCTTTGTTGTTACATGCATAAATTGTTTTTTTACGTTAGCATGATAACAAAATAACTCTTGTCAAATTACAATCAGATTTTGTTAGTATTGTTCGCAGATATTTGATATAAATAAAGAGAGTTTCAGAGATGAACGAGATCATTAGCAATCTGGTTGAAAAGTGGAGCAATCCCCCCTTTGATGAGGCAACCATAACAGAGATAAAGACGCTTCAGGAGGCTTCGCTTTTTAATGAACTTGAGGACAGGTTCTATAAAAATCTGGCCTTTGGAACAGGAGGACTCAGAGGTAAAATCGGTGCGGGTACTAACAGAATGAATGTGTATACTGTTGGTCTTGCGACACAGGCGCTTTCTGATTATCTGCATGAAAAAGGCACATTCACTGGCGGTGTGGTTATTTCGAGGGATTCGCGCATACTTTCTGACGAATTTGCAAGGGAGTGCGCCATTATTCTTGCGGCCAACGATATTCCCGTTTATTTATTTGAGAAGATAATGCCGACACCGCTATGTTCTTTTGCGATACGTTCGCTTAAGGCTGCTGCCGGCATAATGATTACGGCCTCACATAATCCGCCTGAATATAACGGGTACAAGGTATTCTGGAGCGACGGCGCACAGATAGTGCCTCCCGTTGACAGTGAATTGATTCGTCGTGTGAATGAGCTCGACGACATATCGCTGATACGACGGACTGATTTCGAGAGTGCCGTGGCTGATAAAAAAATCATCCCGATAGGGAAAGAAATTACGGATCAATATCGCAAAAAACTTGCTGATGCGCGTTTATATCGACCGGCATCGGCATCAGATTTGCGGGTTGTCTATACCCC
>JAEWVL010000227.1 GCA_023396665.1 Spirochaetota bacterium | reverse complement strand
GTTCAACACACATGAGCAGGATAGAACCGCTTTGATGTACTTTAATGCGCGCTACTATGATGCGGAGATCGGAAGGTTTGTGAGTGCTGATACGCAGATACCAGACCCGCGTCAATCTCAGTCCTTTAACCGGTATATGTTTGTGTGCGGAAATCCAGTATCTTATGTCGATTCTGATGGTCACAAAATAAATTTGGGTGGGCTATATGACAAAGTTAAGAGTATAGCAGAAGATACTCGTCAATGGGCCTATGATTTTGAGCATCGCCAGGAGAAAAGGTACTGGTATTCTTCGGTATACAAAACCGTTGCGGATATTGTTAAGGAAGAAACAGGACGACAAGCTTTTGAGGATGGTGGCTGGAAAGGATTTGGAGTTTGGGTAGGAGCTAAGGTTGTTAATGAGATATTAGATGACGTTTGTCCATTTCTATTTTTGGAAGGGGATTTAATTCTTGGATACACTGATGACGGGGGTTGGGAAGTAGGTTACAAAGCTGGAATAGATAAGGTTTTAACCATGGGTTCTTCATATCAAGAAAGAGGTGATAATAGGGGTGCTAATATAAAAATTGATATTGGATATACTACTCCAATAAGTGATAAACTAGGGTTTAAAACAGGAGCTTCTACTAAAATCACTTATCATAATAAGGGTAGTAAAGCCTCTTTCAATTTAACCCTTGGTTTGAAATATAATTCAAAAGAAGATGTACAAGATTATTTAAATAAAGTTGATACCGGTAGACTTATTATTAATGGGTATAATTGGTTTGATCAATATATAGCTACTTTAGACGGGAAAATGGGACCAAGCTATTCTTTTGGTTCTGACCCGGGGTGGTCATTTAACGGTCCAATAGGTGATGTTTATTTGGCTGATAAAATTAAAGGATATCAAAAGGAATTTACTGATTACATTAATGGTATTGTTAATATGTATTGGTAACAGTAATAGAGAAATGGAAAAATAATTATATGAATAGAATAATTTTCGCAAGTATATTTCTTTCGGGCTTAGTACTATCAAGCTGTTCAATGGTTTCTATAATTAGCGGAGCAGACAGTGATTTTATAAAGAGGATAGTATCTAGAGAAAGGATTACCGTATCATTCATAGAAAATAAATATATTTTGGAAGACAATATAGAATTCGGAAAAGATCGCTTATATCAAAACAGTGAAGCAGAAACAATCGCAATACCTGTTTCTGTTGCAACTATATATAAACCAAAAGTAATGAATGTTTTTAGAAAAATATTTCCGACTAAAAATATAGTTTTTGTTGATGTTAATGAAGACTTTCTCATTCAATCCCAATATGTAATTGATAGTTATGATCGTATGAATTACAATATGATTTTGTTATGTAATATTACAAAACAAAATCAACATAAAAACTTATTGTCTCGAACTATGGATGGAGATCTGAGGTTGATTTCAACATTGAGTATTGATTGCAAATTATCTAAATCTTATTCAAACAATAGCTGGAAGAAATACATAGAATTGTTTCATAAAGAATGGAAACCCGAAGATCATACAGAAGAGGTAGGTGTCTGGCTTGAAAAATCCCTTCAAAAATATTTGAATAAGAATGGTTATTACGATAAAGAGTAAAGTTAGATTATCAAACAAGTAGTTATGCAAACATAACTGCATTTAGCTGTTAAGCCAATGAAGAAGAAGTAATGGTCGGTGAATAAAATAAGGAAAGGTACTGTTATGAAAAGAATTTTTGTACTACTTGTAGCAATGTTCATGTTTTTAGGTATATCAGCTGAGCCATTATCAACAGATGACACAAAAGCCAATAAGAATCAGGCAATTGCTATTGGCGTCGGATTTCCAATAGGAGGAAGTCTTCTCGGTATAGAATATGAAAGAAGACTTTTTGATCAGTTCGCTTTTACTGCCGGTGCCGGACTTATCGGTTTTGGTGGTGGTTTTAATTATCATTTTGATAAAACACTCGATTCAAGTTTTGTTCATATCGGTGTGTCAGATATGATTCCCGGAGACAGTGGAATTATTCTCGGGGAAGCTTCTATAAACGGGCGGTTTTTTGGATGGTTGGAAGCTTCAGTGGGGTATGCTTATATCATAAAGGCCGGTGATAAATTCAAGGAAGATTACGAAGAAAATTATGAGGAGAGTGTTCCTGTGGGGTCATTATCCTTTTCCCTTGCTTTTTATACCTTGATGTAATAATCAACTTTTTGTATTATGCAGGTAAACACCGACCAGATTTCCCGCATGAGTATCATTTGTATAGATTTGGCAAGGGGATGAGCTCTTGTAAGTAACATGAAGAAAATTGTTTTTGTGCTCTTGCGTAATGTTATATTTGTTAAAAAATGTACAATCAGAACTTACATGCAGTTAAGTCGTATAGAAAAATTACGTTACACCTTACGATAAAAGAGGTACATATGAAGACAATGTCGGTAATACGAAGTCTGTTGATGGCGTCGGTTCTGTTGGTCGTCTGCTCCTGTGGTTTGCCTGATGGCGTTATCGAGCAGCATTTCTCGGACATGATCGGAGTCTGGGAGGTGGAAAGCTATCACCACTTCGAAAGCTATAATCAATACGATGTGGAATATCCCGTGAAAGGTAAGTTCGCGGGCAGTGCCGCGGATTACGAGTATGCCGACAGATTATACATCAAAATCACCGAAGAAAAAGTCTATTTCATTCATGCGTATGACGCGGATATACCCGAAAACGACAGAACCGATTTTGATGATGATCTGGGGGCACAAGACGGCATTGATGTTGATGCATATTCAATAGATAAGACATTTATTAACGAGAACGGAAAAGTTGAAATTGTTCTCGATGGTGTCAATGCATTGACGGCGTATCGTGACGGAAAAAAAACGACAATAATGCAGACAGCCATGCATACATACAACACCGTTGTTTCGACAA
>JAEWVL010000225.1 GCA_023396665.1 Spirochaetota bacterium | reverse complement strand
TATACAGAGTAAAGAAGTTGTACCCTATCTGCCGAAGGGTGAGGGGGCGGATGTTCTCAACGAGGTGATGCTCCGTTCCAGAGGGATTTTTTCCTCATTTCGTGAGAAAAACAATATTGCCATGCATGGCAACCCCGAGTCGGTCTGGCTCTGGGGCTGCGGTAAAAAGCCCGACTTGATCCCTTTCAGTGAGAAATTCGGCTTGAATGGCGTTACCATTTCCGCAGTTGACCTGATTCACGGCATCGGCGTTGCCGCAGGGCTGACACCCCTGAAAGTGGCGGGTGCGACGGGTTATATCGATACCGATTATTCTGCGAAGGTCCGGGCGGCATTAGAGGCTCTTGAGCAATATGACTTCGTCTATCTTCATGTCGAAGCTCCCGATGAATCCGGTCACGAGGGTAATATCGAACACAAAACACAGGCTATTGCCGATTTTGATGCCAAGGTTGTCGCTCCGCTCATAGAAGGGCTGGGGGATACGAGTGCCATGATCCTTATTCTTCCTGACCATCCGACACCCATCGAAGTGCGAACACATACCTCCGATGCTGTTCCCTTTGTGATATACGCCCATAATTGCACGCTGCCGGCTCTGGCAGCCGCTCCCGTGAGTTGTTACTCTGAGAGCGCTGCCGCGGCATCGGGACTGTATGTCGATAAAGGCTGGGAGCTTCTCTCGATGATCATCCGGAACGGGTGATCATGCGCCTTTCTCCGCTTGTTTTCAGCTCTCTCGTCATTGTCCTTCTTCTTTCCTGCGCTACCCAGAGAAGCGATCAGACCGGTGAGACCACCGGTTCACCGGAACCCTTTGTTCCCGATTCTGTTGATGAACTCGTTTTTGAGGCTGAAGAAGGTGAAGCGGTCGAAGAAAAGGAAGCACCGCCCAGGAAAATACACGAGACCCTTCCCGGTGCGGCATTCCGCATAGAAATTTCTTCAACGCAATACAGCGTTATTCAGTTGAAATACGGTTCAAGCCTCGCTTATCGTCATGACAGCGGCAGAGAGGCCTCAATCAGGGCACTTGTGGCGCGCTATGACCGTGTCAACGCGAGTCGTTCAGGTCATGTTATCGTTTCGGTGTATCGGGATAGCGGAAAACTGATGAAGTACAGATTTGTCCGTTCAACCTATGTTCGAGAGATGGACGCGATAATACTCAAGGATCTTTCTTCTATTCGTTTTTCGGTGAGGGGGAAAAGTGTTCCGTCGGTGATTTACATCACTTATGTTATCAGCGTTTCACGTGATCAAGGGCAAGACGCATTTCGTTGATCGTCTTGGCATAATTCGCTGTGCCGAATATCGCGCTTCCCGCAACGAATGTGTCGGCACCGGCCTGCGCCACCTCCGCTATGTTGCCAGTGTGTATCCCCCCGTCGACTTCAAGCATAATCTGACGCCCGCTTTTTTCGATAAGTGTACGGATTTTCGCTATTTTTTCGAGCACATGCGAAATAAAAGTCTGACCTCCGAAACCGGGATTAACGGACATGCACAGAACTATATCGCAATATTGCAGTGTGTACTCGAGAATGTCAGCTGTTACCGATGGGTTCAGTACAATGCCGGCTTTCAGGCCGAAGCTCTTGATGTATGAGAGCGTTCGGTCGACATGATAAACAGTATCGGGGTGAAAAGTGATAATGGATGCACCGGCTTCCGCGAAAAGGGGTATCAGCGTATCGACCGATGTTGTCATCAGATGTACATCGATGTCTGCCTTGATGCCGGAATTTCGTAATGCTCTGCAAACCATCGGCCCGAAGGTCAGGTTTGGGACATAATGGGAGTCCATTACGTCGAAATGCAGCATATCGGCGCCGGCGGCAATAACAGACTCGGCCTCAGAACCAAGACGGGCAAAATCGGCGGCCAGCAGTGAAGGGGCAATCTTAAAGCTGTTCATGGCTTGCACTTAAGAAAGTAATGAGTTCTCCGTCAAACGATAATTTGAAAAGTGCTGCAAAATATTGCTTAGTTCGAAGCGGGGTTTCTTGTGAAAAAAGAGTTGAGTTTTTACCGAATGTATGCTTTCTTGAGGGTAGGTGACATAAATGAGAAAAGTGCATGTCTGGTTCATCAGCGATAATCCCGAAGGCGATGCGATAGCCAAAAATCTGAGCGGCTGCGATTCTGAAGTCGAAGTGGATCTGATACTGCCGGATCAGTTTGTTTCTGACAAACTGGACGATACGGCGATGAATATTGCGATCATAGATGCGTACTGTGATTCTCTGGAAAAAATACTTTCATTTCTCGCGAATCATCCGAAGCTGAATTCCTGTTTGAAATATGTGATGGTCGACAAGTCGATTGTTCATCAGGCATTGCGGACGTTGGATCGCATTATGCATCTTGAAGTTATAGAACGGCCCGTCGATTCGCGTGAGTTTATCCTTCTTGTTGAAAAAAGCATGCTTGTTGAACGGTATCGTGAACTCGTTGACCGGCTTTCCTCCGAATATGAAAAGCGAATCGCCTCTTATGAATCGCTTCTGCAGTTAAACCATGATGCATCGGTTGAGGGTGACGAAAAACTAAAGGCTTTTGAAAACATTGCACGCTTTGAAAAGGAGTTGCTGGCCGAACAGCAGCGGCTGGTTGCAGCGATACGTGATTTCTCTACGTTCAGGCGCAGGGATGTCGCCGAGTTGCGCAAATTTCTCGATGCGGGCAGAATACTCGATGAATTACGGGAACGTGAGCTTATTGAAGCGACACGTGTAATTAAAGCGCAGGAAAAAGTGCTTGAATTGTCACACAGGGAAATCAACGATTATTTGAGCGCGCTGCGTGCACAGGAAATCACTGTTGAGCTTTCCCGTGAAGAGGCATTGGCGCTTCATACCAGAATAGAACAGCTGGAAAAGAAAAATGAAGAGCTGCAAAAAAAACTAGCCGCGAACGAAAAATAACAGCCGGGTGCAATTTGATGGAATGGGAAAAGTTATTACGCAACGCCGTCAATGACGGAAAAATACGGGAATTGCATCTTCGAAAGATTCCTGTTCTGAAAAACTGCGACAACTGGAATAATATTGAAGTACTGGGCTATGTCGATGCACAGTTGAAGTACACCCATTATAAGGGTATATTGGTGAAGTACCAGGAGAGAATATTCTTCGTTACATCAAAAACGATGGAGGCACTCAGCGCTTACATTAACTGGAATGTTAAGAATAAAATACAGGTGGTTGCGGGCTGAAATACCGCAGTCAGGGATCAGCTGATGAACAACCGGATTTGATAATCCGGTTTTTTCGTTTGTGACAGGACTTTTTCAGGCCAACTTTATTGTAACAAGTGCGTTATGTTTCTTGGCAAGTCGTGTGATTTCATCAACGTTTTCAACATTGACAACGGCTATCGTATCGGAAATGCGTGAAACGAGAATTTTTTTTCCGCTTTTGTGAAATTCGAGATTATCGAGAAATGTCGGGGTGTTTACCTCTATTATCGCTCCGAAGAAAAGAGATACGGTGACGGTTTGCCGTACCCATTCATGTATCAGAAAAATGAGGTTCTGCGGTACCGGATTTTTTGAGTGATTTTCAAGTTCTGTGACAAGCCGGTCAACATTCATGCCTCGTTTATATGCCCGTGAAACCGATTCGCGCGTAACCTTTACCTGCATCATGACGTCCATCTGGACTATTTCGCAGTAATTGAGCAGAAAATAGTGCAGGCGGTCACTGATCTCATTAGCCTGAATGAGCAGTGTGAAATCAGGATTGATATACAGCTCTTTGCTTTGCGTTTGCGTTAACAATGTTTCAGAAGAGAAAATCCCCTTACCCTGTTGTGTCAGAGAAAGCCTGGTTCCGTTGCGCTGAACAAGACCAAGCAGAACCAGCCAGGTGAGCATGTCGCCGGTACTGGTCATATAATCGGGCAGAGAACACTGCGAGTCGTTCCTGGAAAACCACTGTTCGTATTGTTCCAGAACAAAATCATGCCGCAAAATCTCGCAATTCAGCGAATCTTCGGCGTTAAGTGCGCTGAGAAAGTTCATAGCGAAATCCGGGTCGGGTACCTGCATGGGGGGGGCGAAAAGTTCCGAGCGCTCAGCCGATTTGAATTCTGTAAGAATTCGCTGTGTCAGCTTTTCGGGAGTTTCGAAATCATCGGCAATCGGTGTAATGTCAGAGAATATGATCTGCTTTTCAACGACCAGCATTTTCAGAATATCCATGCAAAAAAGCGAGAACATGGTCGTATCGTCGTTTGAAAGCTCCCGACCTTCGAAATTTCTCAGGGGGGCCATTGTATCGCTCAGCCGTTTAAAATCGTTTTTTCTGAAGCTGTTCTGTTGTGTCAGAAAAAAACCGAATGATGAGATAATATCATGACAGTAATTGATGTTATTCAAAAGAAGATAGCGGTTATTGACGCTCAGTGCAATGTTCTTCTTCTTTTCTTTCTCGTAAAAACTGACTATCGTCGGCGCTTCAAGAATGATGAAGGCGCTGAAAGGATAGACGAGTTTAAACACAAGCCGGCAGAGTCCTTTTTTTGAAAATGAATCTATCAATTCATCGATCGCCTGTCCGAATTTTTCTTCGGCATCGGCCAATGCAAGAACAGCGCCGTGATCGTATATCGTCTGCAGAAAATTCGCTTTGTCACGCATTTGCGCATGGGGAGCATCGATTATCTGATCTCTCACTTTTCTTATTGTGTCGGCGGGCGAGTGGCAAAAACGCTCCACCATCTCCATCAGGGGACTGTGGATGTATATCTTGTCGAATCGGTTGTTCAGGTGTTTGCGGTTTTTGTTGATATAGAGCAACAGCAGATTCTCGAGGCGAGCCAGTATCTGATCAAGAGGAGTGTCTCCGGGGAATGAGGCGCGTTTTTCCAGATCGCTGAACTGAAGTCCATTGGATTCGGCAATCAGTCCCATGACCGTGAGTTCCTCGCGCGAAAGGGAACGCAGCACTCCGGTGAAACCGGAAATGGTAAGCATCCAATCGAGAAGTGTCGATGCTGACGCATTTTGTGGAGATCCGCTAAGAGCTATCAGCTCTTTCTTTGCTTCCGGATCGAGTTTTTCAACGGATTTTTTCAGTTTTTCCATAATAAAATTGTGGACACAGCACCCCGCTTGTTTAGATAAAGAACCTTGCATGTTCAAAAGGCAGTTAAGGTTTCAAATGCGCGTTCTCCCAGTGACAATTGCATACGGAAAACGGTGCGGCTTCACCAACTATTGCCGGCTTCGGCAGGCTGCTTGCGGAGATAGTAGCAGAGTTAGAGGTTTTTTGTCAAATAATTCTGTTCCCGGCACTTATAAAAAGCGTTGTTTTCGTTAATCCCGGTCCGGTTCTGCCTTTACACGGGTAGTACCGGTGATGTATTACTCTTTTTTATCTCTGTTTTTGGCGCTTCAGTCTTATGCAAGTACATATCGGGGAACTCTAAAAAGGTCATTATTGCGACATAAGTATGATGTATTACAAATATAACCCATTTCTAATTTCGGCTGAGCGGTGGGTTCTTTCCTCTCCCTGGCTGTTGTTTCGCTATTTTCTCAGAACACTGGTTTTTCTTGTATTAACGCTCTATTTCACCCTTTTTCTCGCAGTATCTACGCCATTTTTCCCCGCACATTATTTTCCGGTCTATCTGACCGGCGGCATAATAATAATTTTCAGAATTGCCAGAACCGTCGCGGCGCTGTTTTTCTATTGCAGAAGCAATACTACCACCCTGCATTTTCTTGATTCCACTTTTCGCTTCAGTTTTGCCGGCAAGCTCAGCGAGGTGGGATATGACCAGGTGGAATATATAAGTGTTCACCTTCTCAGATTTTGTTATGTGAAAACCCATTCGGCCCGTTATTCGATACCATTACATCTTCTGACACGTGATCAGTATCTCGATTTTCTAGCCAATTTTGAAGAGATAATGCCGGAACGCGCAGCATTTTTCAGAAGAATGAGGGATTCGCTGGAAGCATTGTTCACGGCGACACTTCTGGCTGTGCATATCATCCAGTTTCTCGTTCAGAACTATCACATACCGACAGAATCGATGAGTACCACGC
>JAEWVL010000191.1 GCA_023396665.1 Spirochaetota bacterium | reverse complement strand
CCTGAGACGTTCATCCCTGCCTGCTTTGATTACCGCACTTGGAGTGGTGATTATATGCGCGTTTTCTTATTCGTATCCGGATGCGGTTATGACTGCAGCGGAAAATTTTCTTATGCCTTTTGTACTTGCATGTACAATGTCTGTGTATATAACATTGTTTAATATTCCCCTCGGGAAGACCGCATTTTCGCTTGGACGGCTGTTTTCAATATACGCGCTTGCGACGCTCGCATACTATATTTTTCCGCTTTGGGGCCTCAACGGCGACTGGGCGGTATTGCTGCTGTCCTGTGTTTCATTTGTTGTTGTATTTTCGGAGCATCTTCATGCACTCATGCAACAGCAAAGTGCCCGTCTGATAAGTGAAGCGAATTTCGGTGATGCGCAACGGGAACTGTCGGCTGCAAGAAATGATCTGAAAGAAGCGCTTGTGCGAATAGATCGTCTGATGGAAAAATCCAATCATTACGAAGAGGAATACAAAAAATACAGAGATACCTTCTTCAAGGATTCCTATATAACCGGCGTTGTTCAGGATTACGCTTTTTCTAAGTACGCACCAAGCGATGAATGCTATGATATTGCCATGTATAACTCCTGTCAGGGAAAGGTCAGTCAAATACTCTACGATTTTTACGGTCATGACGAGATGGTCAGCGGACTTTCGCTTTTTTCAGTTGATGCCACAGGTATCTCATCAGGGCTGATCACACTGTTCGCGCGCAATATTCTTTTCCGGCGTTTTAATCAGTATCAGAATAAAAAACTCTCTGAAATTGTTGCTGCGGCAAACAAGGACATTGCCGATGAAATCGGACGCTTTAACAATCCCCTTACCGGAGCGATGCTGAAGTTTACCGATGACGGTGTTGAATATATCTCAATCGGTTTTCCCGATTGCATTTACCGCAATGCAAACCGGAAGACGCGCAGTGTACGTCTTGTAGAACGTGAAATGCCGAAGACATTCGGAGTGAGTGTACCCGATGAAACCTTTCCAATGATCCGTTTTGTACTTGAGAAGGGTGACTCTTTGCTGCTCTATACGCCGTCACTTTCTATGAACCGATCTTCAGATGATCAGCCCTTCTCGCGTGATATGGTGATAAGCTCTTTCGAACAGATACCGCACTTTCCGAATGTTATCGATGAAGTGAATCATTTTATCAAGCAGTATAACACCTTCATAGATCCCTCTGCCGCTGCGGATTACGCCGTTATCGTTATTCGCAAAAAATGAGTACACTGTTTTATGCAAACGCTGATTTCGATTACCGAATCGGCGGGATATTCACAGAAACGATAGCGAGCAGGGTGAGAAACTGGTATTTGTGGTTTCTCACGGCAAGCGGTCCCGGTGACTATATTCTTATACCGGAACATACGACGACATCCGATGTGCTTGATAAATACACCGCATATCTGCACAGGCAGAAGATTGAATACGGTGAAATAATTTCAAAGCCAATCAGGCATAAGGGTAATATTTTCTGCTTCGGGTATGATCCCAATAGCCGTTTACTTTTCAACGACATGATCGATGCATCCGTAATGAATAGCTGTTTTTGTGATTTTACGGCACTGCGTCTGGCAAACAGCAAACTCTTTTGTGCCCGCCTGTTACACAAAATTGGTGATGGCTATGGTGTTATTTCTACGGAATTATTATATAAGAAACCGTTTCCATTTTCGTTTCCCCTCGTAATTCGAAAACCCTTCGGTAGTTCATCGAACGCAAATCTCATCGCATGCAGTCAGAATGATATCGATTCATTAATCAGCCGGGGATTGTTGCTTGGATTGGATGAGATCGCCCTTGACCGCTGGTATGCGCGAAGTGGAGATTATTCGGCCGGATTTCACATGGACTCACAGGGTTACAGCGGATTCAATATCAGACGGCTTCATAACAGCGAGCGTGGTATTTTTTCAATGGTTCGTCCGCTGCGTACAAGCGATGTTGACGACGGAATTGTAAGCAGTGCAAAGGATAGCGCGAAATTTCTCTTTGATGAACTTTCGGCAATCGATTATCACGGTCCTGTTAATTTTGATTTTTTTACATACCGGGATGAGCAGGGAATTGAAAAGATAAAACCGTTCTGCGATATTAATGCGAGAAATACAATGGCCGCGATCGGTGCGATTGTTTCAAAACGGCTCGGTGCTGTCGATTATGCGCTTGCGACCTTTAATGCCCGTCAACTTGCGGACAAGGGGCTGACAGACTACGGTGATTTCATAAGCTTGTCCGATAAGATATTTCAGCGCTTTTCTGTCAACTTGCTGCTGGTATCCCCCCTTGTTCGAAAAGGCAGTGTCACTTTTCTGATGTATTCTCAGCGCTATTTTGATGAAGTGGCAGTGCGTTCTGCAATCGAGGCATTAGGGGGGGGATAACCGATATCTCTTTTTCTATTGCGATAAAAGTTTCAACAACAGCGGGAGAAAATTGTTTATTGCTCAATGATATGATTTCCTGCAAAGCTCTGTCTTTTGTTTTGAGTGTATTATATGCGCGATGTGATGTCATTGCATCGAATGAGTCGGCAACCCTGCCGTATAGGGGTCTTTCGCTTCAATCGCCTTGAGAAGACTTCGTATAAATGAATGAAAGTCAACAGAAAAGGATGAATCGAAAAATCTCATTTGCGAAGGCTCAAATATCAAATTGTTGTGCATGGTTAGTCATATCAAACAAACTTCATATTATTTCAATTGTTTTTCTGAATTACTCGCTGACTGTGAAAAAAGTTATGCGAAAGACGAACAATGTGAAAAAAACGCCTGATTGATTACTTGTATGCAGATCAAGGA
>JAEWVL010000071.1 GCA_023396665.1 Spirochaetota bacterium | reverse complement strand
GATACAGCCTTTTTTACAGGCATCCTGACAGGGATCACAGGGAATATTCTGCATGCACTCGATGACCGGAACAAGACCCGATGCGCGTTTTTCGGCTGCGGGTATTCCCGGAAAATGGGATAATTCAATATCAGCGACATAGCCCTTCGTCAAAAGACTCTGTGACAGAGGAAGACCTTCGTCCGTTTCGATTTTGGGTTTTCCGCGATTCTTGTGCGCGAACATTCCCTCACGAAGCCGGCTCAGCGATTGCGCATACTGTTCCCGCCTCAGTTCGAATTCATTGTCACTCATGCATTCCATGGCTCTCGCAGCCGCGGCTCCGGCAATTTTTCCCTGAATCATGGCCGAGCTCGCTTCCTCGATACCGGCGACATCTCCGGCAACATAGATCCCCTCCACCGAAGTCTCGCCGCAACTTCCGCATACGGGAACGAGACCGCCTTTCAAAGGATTTTCCTCCATAGCACATCCGGCCATTGCCGCAAGCTGGGACATCGGTGAAAGACCAACGGCGATGCAGATGGTATCCACATCCAAATGTTTTTCGCTTCCGGCTATCTGCTGCCAGTTCTTATCAACCTCAACGATTGTCGCACCTTCAACTTTATCTGTTCCATGCGCTTCCCTGACGGTGTGCGACATGTAAAAGGGAAGACCGGTGCGGGCAATTTTTGATGCGTGAACACCGTATCCCCCTACAGTCGGAGCGGCATCAACCACCGCAACAAGCGTGCATCCTGCCTGCATGATCTGGTAGCCGACAACAAGACCAACATTTCCTGAGCCGACCATCAGCACACGATTACCCGGTTTGACACCATGAAGATTCATCATGGTCTGTGCGGCACCGGCGCCGATTACACCCGGCAAAGTCCAGCCTTGGAAAGGCAGCATGTTCTCCGATGCGCCGGTCGCTATAATAATAGAAGCTGCCTTCACATGCCCGATACGTGAGTCTTTCATGAAGGTGACTTCCCTGTTTTCAAAAATTCCTGTCACGGTTGTATCGAGTGAAACTTCAACACCAAGTGCGCGGGCTTCAGCGAGCAGTCTCTCTCCTATTCGGAAACCCCTTTCTTTGGCGCGATGCTCTTTCGATCCGAAAAACTTGTGAATCTGTTTGAACAGCTGACCGCCCGGCCGGGAATTCTCGTCATACACAACAACCTTCATTTCCGCCTGCGCAGCCTCGATGGCTGCTGAAAGGCCGGCGGGTCCGGCACCGATCACAATCAAGTCATATCTTTTCATAGCCCGTCTCCGTTCGGTTTTGCTGATACACCATGTTGTGTCTGCACTTTCATGCCGGCTTTCAAACCGGTCACACAGGTTCGTACGTTGGGTTTTCCATCGACAATCATCACACAGTCCGTACAGCGACCGATTGCACAGAAAACTCCTCTGGGCTCATGGCGCTTTGACGTATAACGATGGGTCATTACACCGTTGGCACGCAGGGCAACCGCTATGGGCTCACCCTCGTATCCTTCGAGAATTCTTCCGTCATACTCAAAACTCACCTTCGGCCCCTTTTCAAATTTCTCCAATATCGGATGGGTTTCTATTCTCATCAGCTTTCCTCCTCACGCTCCGAACCCGAATCGTTTTCCAAAAACAAAATCACTTCCGACCAGAGGTATACCGGTCATCGCGCAGCTTTCCAGTGTCATCGACCTTAGATCCTCTCGTTCAAGATTTTTCAGTTTAGTCTTTCCCGCCGCCTTGGCCAGCAGTATTGCTTCGTTCGTCATCGCGGTGATATAGTTCGCAACACGTTGTGCGGCTTCTTCTATGTCGAGTTTCACGCGCAGATCCTCACGCTGAGTGCCTATGCCGAATGCACAGTTTCCGCTGTGACAGCGAAGACAGACTCTGCAGCCCATTGCGATCATCGCACCGGTACCGATTGCAACCGCGTCGGCTCCGAGAGCAAGGGCTTTGGCCATGTCGGCTCCGTCTTTTATACCGCCGGATATGATGATGCTGACATCATCCTTCAGTCCCATCTCTTCAAGCGTCGCCACGGCCTGCACAAGAGCGGGCATCGCCGGAATACCGAGATGATCGGTCGCCATCACCGGAGCCGCTCCGGTCCCCCCCTGAGCGCCATCGATGATGATGCCGTCAGCACCAACCTTCACGGCTATCTTCACATCGTCCCTTACTCTGCCCGCGGCGATTTTCGCGAAAATGGGAATCTCACCCTTCGTCAGTTCACGGATCTGCTCCATCTTAACGACCATGTCATCGGCACCGAAGGCGTCACCATGACGGGGATGACTGTGCAGATCTATTCCCACGGGCAACTGCCTGAAAGCGGCAATCTCCTCTGTGATTTTCTCGCCCATCAGATGCCCCGACAGTCCGGGCTTGGCCCCGATACCGACAAGAAATTCCAGCATGTCAGCCACATCCATGCTTCTGCGGCTGAAACCGAAACGGCTGGGAAGAATCTGCACAGACTGACGATAGGAGTGCTCTCTTTCTTCGGGCAGAAGTCCGCCCTCGCCGTTACTGATTACCGTCCCTGTCAACGCTGTCGCTTTCGCCAGTGCAATTTTTGATTCTTTGCTGAGCGCCCCATAGGACATACCGGCGATCATGATCGGAGTTTCAATTACCAATGGCTTTGTCGCAAAACGCTTGCCCAGAACGGTTCTGGTCTCACAGGGTTCGCGGTAGGTATCTATTGACATACGCGTCAACTGTGAGGGAAGAACCATCAGATCGTCGAAATTCGGCATATAACGCGTTGCACCGCACCCGCGAATACGGTGTTTGCCGTAGCGGGCCTTGTATTCTATCTCCGAAACGGTTTGCTGGTTCCAAACTCCGCGCTGCTCGTCTTTCGGAGAGAATTCTTTTTCTCTTATCTCGTTATCTTTCATAATGTCAGACCATTCCTGTTTGAAAGTTCAGGACGCAGTTCCGGCTTAAACAGCACATAATTGTGCCGACCCGTTGTCATGGGGCGCACAGCACGAAGCCGGGCACCGTCTGCATCAATATCGTACAACGTGAACATCGCGTTCAGTTCGCTGATCTCCTGCGCTGTCGGAGAATCAACAAACACATTGCCCCCCAGTCTGGATTCAACTTCATCATCGCGCACGAATATCGCCCCCCGGTACATCGACTCGCCCAGCTGTTTCCCGGGATCACCCAGAATGACAAGTTTTCCACCCAGTGTCATCTGCCCGGCCCACCTGCCGGCTGAACCGCACACTATTATGGTTCCACCTTTCATGCCGTATCCCACCCGGCTCCCTGTGCCTCCGCGAATAACCATGGTTCCTCCGTAGAAATAGGCGCCAGCATTGCATCCCGCATTCTTTTTAATTATCAGCTCACCATCCATCATGTTGTCACCCGCATACCATCCGGTGTTTCCCTCGACAACAACAGTGGCTCCTTCAAGAAAACCGCCGGTATAAAAGCCCGTACTTCCATCAATGACAATCCGGCCCTTCTTCCTGATTCCGATCGCGATATTGTGCATAGAATGAGGGTTTTTGATGTGCACCTCAGAGTCCCAATCCAGAATTTTAGTAATGATCGGATTAAGTTCTCCGCTTTTCATGTTAGCGGCATCTATATATTCCATACCCGCACCTCTCCCGGTTCCATCTCTTCGGCGTATACATCCGGAAAGACTGTGGTAAATTCGATTTGCTCCGATCCGAAAAACGTCATGTTGTCTTTTTCAAATAGCAGAAAGGGTTTTATTCCCATTCTGTCTTTCACGAATCCCATTTGCTTTGATGTCGCAGCGATGATGCAGAAAATACCGTCCATCTCCTCAAGTGCGTACAGGAGAGCAGCCTTCAGATCTCCGCCGTTTTCTTTCATTGCCCAGGCTATCAGATGACTTGCCGCTTCAGAATCGTTTAGTGTTTTAAAGATAGCACCTCTGCGCTCAAGCGATCTTCGCAAATTGAAATAGTTTGTAAACTGTCCGTTGTGCACAACACTCAGTTCAGGATAAAACGGAGAAACAAAGGGATGCGCAGCGTTGATGTCTTCAGCGCTTTCCGTTGCCATACGCACGTGACCCATTCCATGAGTCGCGGTAATGGATCCGATACGATGCTTTTCAACCAGCTCTGTTGTCGAACCAGCATCCTTGAATAAGCGCATCCCTCTGCCGACGTAGTGTACACAAAGGCCGTCAACACTGTTGATCCGCTCATGCAAACGGGGGATATCGGTCTGCTCCATTTCGAGAACAAAATCAGCGAATACAATATTGCGTCTCCAGTCTGATGTGCTTTCTCCGGCGATTCTCGCGTACTCGGCCACTATGTTCATCAGTTCAATATGCCTGTCCTTGTCTGTAATCGCGACACGCATTGTAATTGATTCACCGGCTCCGTAAACCGCTATACCCGTCGCATCGGGACCCCGATGCTGAATGAGTTTCAGCATATCCACCAGTTTGGTGGAAACATCCATTCCCTCTTTATTAATAATACCGGCTATACCGCACATGTTTTCCTCCTGTGCATTGGATCTAATTCTTTTCAGACATGATACGAATAGGTATTCCATTCCCAGTCTGTCACACTCGTGTTGAATCCCTCAACTTCGAGATTTTTCAGGGCGACGAAATTGTTTATCAGATCCTGTCCTGCCATTTCGCACATCCACTCATCCTTCTCAAGCTCAGATAGAGACCGGAACAGACTTCTCGGAACCGTTTCCCGCTGTTTTCCCTCGTCATGATACAGATCTGTTGTGACTATTTCCGACGGTGTAATTTTATTTTTAATACCATCGAGACCTGCGGCCAGAATTCCGCCAAGCGCCAGATAAGGATTTGTCGCCGCACTCGCCGCGCGCACTTCGACCCGTGTCGCCGCATGCCGCTCATCGGGAATGCGTATGTATGTTGTGCGGTTGTCGTAACCCCAACCGATATAATAGGGTGCAAAAGAATCAGGACGGTAACGGCGGTAACAGTTGATAGTCGGGGACAAAAAGGCGACCAGAGATTTCGCATGTTTGAGGACACCGCCGACAAAGTACTTCATCATCCCGGACATCCCGTTATCGTCTGCGGGATCGTAAAACACATTCTCTCCGCTTTCGAGATCAGACATAGATACATGAAAGTGACATCCGCTTCCACCGCCTCCATTGAGCGGTTTGGCCATGAACGTAGCCAGCATGTCATTGATATCAGCCACATCCTTGCATATTCCCTTGAACATAGAAGTTTCATCCGCATTTCTCAGGGCCGGACCATGCATCCAGTTATATTCATACTGTCCCGGATAAAATTCATGGTTCATGTACAGAACCTTGAAATCCATTTCGGTGAATATTCTCGTCAGTTTGTTGAGAAATCCCTTGGGATCTATACGGGTGTTGCTGGTATAGCAGTTGCAATTTTTGCTTGTATAGGGAACGAATCCGCCTTCAGAGGTCTTGTTGAACAGAAAGAACTCGAGTTCACTCGCGGTAATCGGATTTACGCCAAGATCATTGTACTGCTCTATCATCTTTTTGAGAAACCAGCGCGGCGATTGCAGCATCGGCTTGTGATGATAATGCAGATCGCCGAGCAACAGCGCTGTTTTTTCCAGATAGGGTAACACGACAAAGGTTGAGGGATCGGCGACAACTTTCATGTCATCATAATTGTACTCACTGAGCCCTTTTACCTGGGCGACATTGTTATCATAGCTTATTGCCATAATTGCCGCCGCGAAGGCGATTCCGCCATCCAGAGCTTCATCAAGCATTTTGGCCGGCAATAATTTGCCCCTGTTAATTCCGTTCATATCAACATATTCCAGACGTATCATTTCGATACCCTTCTCGCGAATTATGTTTTTCACATCTTCCTGCGTCATCTTACGGTAACCGGATAACGCCTCTTTGGGTGCCGTTGACAAACCTGCTGATGTCATAACTGTACCTCACTTTCATTTGATATTTTGTATTTAGCCGCTAAATATTCCATTGCATTGTCCATCAGTCTTGAAAACAGCCCGTAGGTCTGCGGGCGGATCGCAAGATCTGCGGAGAAATCGTCTTTACTTGAATTAAACGCTTCATTAGCCCAGTATTCATCAAAACCGGTTTCAAAATAATGTTGTATAATTGTTTTCGTATATTCCGGATGAAATTGATACGCACAAACCGGATACTCTTCACTGGCATATATCTGATGCTCTGCCAGTCCGGTCGACGCCAGGGAGACACATCCTCCGGGAAGATCATAATGATCAGTATGCCACAAAAAACTTTCGAAACGATCTCCAAGATCCCGAACCAGGGGGTGATCATGTTTTACATTAATACCGAACCACCCGATTTCGCCTTTCTCCATTTTGTAAACCTTCGCTCCGAGAGCCTCAGCGATAATCTGACTGCCCAGACAAAAGCCGATAACTGCTTTTCTCTTATTAAAAATCGCATCTCTGACAAAATCTATCTCCTCAGAAAGCCAGGCCTCCCTGTTCTCATCCCACAGATGCTGGGCCCCCCCGTACAGAATTATCATGTCATAATCTTCACCGACAAAAGACAGTCCGTTCCGGTACACGCGGATCTTTTGTGTAAGATGAAAAAACCTGGATTCAACCCATGCGTCCATATTGCTTGTCTCTGGATGATCTTCATCGTGTATGAACTCGAGTATTTTCATTCAGATCGCCTCTTCACATGAATTAGTATCCCGGAAAGCGATCAGTCGCTCTCCGCACGAAGAAGATTTTGCCAGTGCTTCTTTGAGTGAATCAATGACCAGCCTGATTCTCTGCTGCTCTGTAAGCGAGTTGTCACTACCGGTAAAAAAAGAATCAAAACGGTTGCTGTGGTATTCACTTACAAGGGTAAAGGAGAATAGCGTGATATAGCTGTCGATAAGGCATGCGGCTTTGTCGCTCGACATGTCGGCCCGTATTTCTCCCTTCGAAATTGCGCTCTCAACCATGCGAATAGTGTACTGACTGGTTGCGTTTTTGAATTTGGATGATGCGATTCGCGCAAAGCGGTTCATCGAAGATGATCCGAGATCAGAATAGATCGATATGTAATTATTGTTTCCGTTATTGAACAGAACCATCTCCTCAAGAAGATGAGCGAGTGAGTCAAAAAGGTGTCTTTCCCCGGAAAAGAATTTCTGATACAGATGTTTTTTCACAAGATCCGCCGCATATTCTATGACAGCGACAAAAAGAGTCTCTTTACCGGTAAAATATTTATATAATGCACCGTTTGAAATCGAAGCCTTTTCGCATATTTTTGATATGCGCGCGTAATGAAAGCCTTCCTCAGCGAATACACTTGCAGCGGCTTCAAGAATCGAATTTTGTTTTTCAGACGGCAGTTTTTCAAATGTTAAAAGCATGACTCGCTCCAGTACCGTTATTATAAAAAGCTAATCGCATTAACGGAATCCAATGTGGCAGTATAGCGAACATTCATCGCGGCCGCGTCGATACAGGTTATATCGCCTGATCTGTCGGCAACATACACGAGATCAAAATCGGGATCAGACAGAATACCTGACGAATACACATTGTTTTTCAGCTCTACATTCCCCATACGCTCTCCGCTGGAGGCGTCATACACATACAGAAACCCGTCCCTGCCGGCAGAAAACATCAAGGTTCCACTAACGTTATACGATATCGCAAGAACCTCGTTCACATGACCTTTAATCGAATGAATCGGTTCAAGATTTTCCGCGTTCCAAACCTTGATCATCTTGTCAGCGCTTGACGTAATCAGCTGTTTTCCGTCTTTGCTGAAACGCACACTGTTAACCGCTCGATAGTGACTGTTGCTGCGCTCTTTTATCTTTAATCCGTTTTCGCAGTTCCAAATCACAAGTTTGTTATCAAGGCCTACAGATGCCAGTTTTGATCCGTCAGGGGAAAAATCTATTCCCGATACGTAACTGCTGTGACCTTTCAGTACGAATTTTGCTTCGAGTGAACTTGTATCCCTGACAATTACAGTGCGATCACGGCTTGCTGTGGCGAATTTTGTTCCGTCTTCGCTTATTTTAATGTCACTGATCTCGCTCTTGTGAACAGAATTCAACATAACAACACGTTTCTTTGCGAGATCCCACACACACACGGAACCGCCTTTATCTGCACTGATTAATATCCCCTCATTACCCGAGGCGCACAATGCGGTGATTTCCGTCTCGTGAGGTGTTTTGAATCTCACAAGCTCTTCAAATGATTTGGAGAATACCGCTATAACTGATCCGGATAAGGCGGCAGCAATTGTTCGCTGTTCACCCTCAACAATTTCTCCAAGTAATTGCATCTGTTCCGCATCAAAATCTACTTCCTGAATTGCGACTTTCGGAAGAGCGGGATTAGTTTTGTTTTCCGAATTTGAAATGACTACTGATGCCATAGCCACGCATGCGGCAGTCAGTATTGTCAGTGTTGAAATTATTATTACCTGTTTATTCATCATTTTACGCCTTCCCTTGTGCCGCTTCTCGCAGGCATTTTCACAACAGTTTTCCCGATCAAATCAAGAGCTCTGCTCAACAAAGCGGCTTCATTTTTGTTGAAATAACCGGCATGCTGCATTGGTGGAAAAGTCATATACGTGTATGTTGATCCAAGCGGAGCCAGGGAAACTTTTACTTCTGATTCTGAAACGATCACTTCACCGTGTTCAAGATCAAGTTCTGAGAGCGTTTTGATGAGATCACTGTTAGCGTTCAATTCATCATGCATTGCGCTCTTATTACCATCTATAACTCTGAAATAAGCATCTCCCTTGACCATCATGCCTTTATACAAAATTGACATTTTCGATTCCGGAAAACTCACACCTGTATTCACTGTGCCGACCACTTCCAGACCTATGAACCCTCCAAAAAGGTGGGACCTTTTTCTCTGACATAACTCGGCCCTGTCTATTGCGATGGAGGGGAAACAAAAACACGTGCATCCGTTTTCACAGCTAGCTCTTCCTAAAAACGGCATGAACATATCCGCAACAGTGGCTAAATATCTTTCGGCGGCAAGCGCGGCTTTTGTTTTCATTTTCCCCTCCGGTACTTTTTATTCAGCATCCCGACAGTCAGTATTCATACTATTCCATCGAAGAACGCACAAACTCGGCGCCCATCTCCTCTTCCAGCGAGACGGGAGTGAAAGCTTTTCTTTTCATGACGAACTTTGTCCACACAAGGGCGTAAATGACACAGATCACAATCGCCACTAACGCATATTTGTATATTTCCATCCTGGTTATCATATCCGGCCAGATTTCCCATATTGCATATACAATTCCTAGACTACCGGCGATCTGCGGAAATGGATACAGTCTGGACTTGTAGGGACGCTTGAGAGACGGGTACTTGAAGCGCATGATTATCACGATTATATGAGCCATCATGTACACAAGTAGCCAGCATGCTGCTGCAGACATTATGAGAATCATGATTTTTTCTATTCCCGCTATGCCCATGAAAAGAAGCAGTCCGTACACAAGAGAAACCAGAACGATACCGACCCACGGTGTGCGGAATTTCGGGTGAATCACGGCGAACAGTTTTGGAGCTTCGCCTTCCTTGGCCATGCTGTAAAGCATGCGGGGAATAACAGCGACAAAGGTGTTAACCGAACTTGCGGTTGCAAGAATGGATACGATACCTATCCAGATTTTTCCGCCACCGCCGAGAATCGCCTGCGCCGCAAGAATGTGCGGAGTATCCGAAGAAGCGAGCGATTCAGCCGGAACATACTTGATCGAGGCAAAGCCGTAGAGAATATTCACAAAGAAAATGACTATCAATCCGCTGAACATGGCCCAGGGAATATTGCGTTCCGGCTTGTTGATCTCCTCGACCATGGGACAGACGAATTCTATTCCTATGTATAGCCAGATCGCGAGCGCGGTCATGCTTAACACGCCAATACCCATCGGATTGAAAGACATGGATGGAAGCGAGGGCGCCGTATTGCCGATGTTGAGAAGCCCGACTATACCGAGAGCGCTCATGGATACTATCATCGCCACAGTCAATACTATCTGAAGTTTGGCGAAAATATCAACACCGAGCAAGTTGGCTAAAGTGAACAACACCAGAAGAATGAGAGCAAACAGCGCCGGCGAGAAATCAGCGGCGAATACCTCATTAAAAACCGCACCGGCTACACTCAACTCGGCCGGAACTGTCAGAAAACTCATGTAGACATATCCTGCAAGCACACACAGAATACCTGCTGCCGGGCCCATGGCCATACGGGCATACACATTAATACTTCCTGACTTGGGCATTGCCGTTGTCAGTTCGGCAAAACTCTGCGCGGAAAAATATTGCAGAAGCCACGCCGCAACCATAGCGAAAATGAATCCTCCGCCTGCGGCTCCCATCCCCTGTCCCAGTGTCACCAGCGTGCTTGACGCGACAACAAGTCCGACAGCAACCGAAAATGACGAGACGAAACCCAGTTTCTTTGTCTGATACATCTCTTTATCCTCCCCTCTTGCACCGGTGTGCAATCATACAGATTTGTTCGAACCCTTAGTTCCACTGCAACATCGAGCATAAATGAAGAGTGAACGCTTGCTCTCCGAGCAGCAATGGCGTTATTTCAAAACCCGGTTCAGCACTGATTCACACTATGTTTGCAATCTGCGTGCCAGATGAAATGACAGGATAGAAAATGTAATCGGGAGAAAGGATGCGGATACTAATTCATCGATTTTGATACATCTTTAACATGCTGATAACATTCAGGAGCAGAGATGGTAAAGCCAGACGTTTTCCCACTATGGAATTTTGTATTGTCTAACTATTGCTCTCAGTTATTTTACAGATGATTCCCACATAAATGTTATTTGCGATGCAGTCATGTTACAATTTTGTACTGACAGTCTCCTCGCGGTTTCTTTGTTGCGTTTGGCCGAAACTCGCATTAAGCTCGTCTTTATAATCGGAGTAAGCCGAGCTTAACGGCGGTACATCCATGTACCGCTCAGCAGTTTGTTGTTAAGCAGCAAACTGCTAATTCAATCTGATTGGAAGAAGATATCCGAGGAAAAGAAGTGAATCAGGCGTATTGGAAAATCCGAACTAATACGGTTCCGGACATAAAAGGAAACTGCCGCGAAAATGATGACAACGCTCCGTTCGAAACAGACTGCTTTCTTTTAGTAGTTGACTTTTTGCGGCCATATGCCATAATCGCGTCCGTATTGCGTTACATGTTGTGTTGACTGTTTTCAAGCCCGGACTCCTGATTCCACAAAAAGTGAAAGATATGCGTATTAAACGAAGCAACGGCCCAATAGGCGATATAACGGGAAGTATCGCAGGCGTTTTATCGGTTTTCGAACAATTAAAAGCCGACCGGGGACTCATCGCCCGCTCTGTTCTTCCTCTGCTGCTTTCAAGCGCCGCATTTGCGCTCGGAACTTATCTGTGTGTCCGCTTTGTTTTTCCAGGCGCATCCAAATGGTTGCCGGCCGGAACTGCGCTCTCCGGTCGTTTTGTCCGATGGATGCTCTCGCCGCTTGTTTTTTTTGCGACATTGCTGGTATTTTATTCATTTTACAGTTTTCTGTCATTTATCATCGGTTTATTCTTGCCGCCTCTGATCAAACATACCGAAATCAAACATGACATCGAAACCCATACGGGACTGCTGGCTTTCCTGGGAAGCCCATTCGCTTTGCTGCGCAGCTCTTTGCTGGTTCTGCTTCTCATCGTCATCTTCCTGCCGCTTAATCTTATTCCTTTTGCCGGCGGAGCGGTTTTCTTTCTGTTTTTCATCATATTCACCCTGGTCTTTTGCGGGATTCCTTTCTACGAACTGGTCTTTTCCCGTTACGGATTCTCATTCAAAACACGGGTCTATCTTTTCTGGAAATATAAATGGGCGATTGCCGGAACCGGAGCGGGATTCATCATTCTGAGCAGCATTCCCTTCGCCGGTCTTCTTGCGCATGTCGGCGCCATACTGCAGGTTAGTACTCTTTATTGCGAAAAGGCCCGCCATGAAATAGCATCATTGGACGAATGATCAATGTCGATATCTCCACAATTCATACTTTTCGAAGGCATTGACGGCAGCGGGAAAACGACGCAGGCAAAAATTCTCGCAAATAAACTGAATGAGTATACCCCGGCTATTTTTATACGGGAACCCACTGACGCGCAGAGCGGAATCAGGATACGTGAACTGATACAATCGGGCAATTCCCCCGATGCGGAATATCTGACAAAGCTGTTCATAGAAGACCGTGCCTACGATGTCTCAACGAACATTCTTCCAGCACTGAAGGCCGGAACAAGCGTTGTTCTTGATCGCTATTATTATTCCAATGCAGCCTATCAGTCGAACAATGATATTGAAATTGCACACATACTCAGGGAAAACCGGAGCAGAAATTTTCCCGAACCCGATATCATCTTCTACATCGACATATCTCCCGAAGAAGCTCTGCAACGGGTCGGCAACAGGGATTCTCTTCAGTGTTTTGAAAGGAGGGAGGAACTTGAACGGATACGTGCAAACTACGTAAAGATAGCGGAGAAATTCATCATCATTGACGGCAGCAGATCCATTGACGCTGTTCACGCGAATATTATGGATTATCTCGACACCTTGACCGGGAGTGGTCGATGATATACCCGCTTATCGGCCTTATGGCTTTTTTCTACAGTTCGCTGGTGCTCGCGATATTGGTACCCGCACAACACCTCGGAATAGACGAAGTCTATTTTTTCGCACTCGCCGTAATCATCTTTCTTATGACAATACCGTTTTACGATTTTATCGTTTCAACGCTGGCCTTCTCGAAACACCGAAAACTGAACCCCGAGATATTTCTCGACACCATCGACTCGGTTCTGTCTTTCGAATCGGTCACCGAGTTTTTCGAAAAGAAATTCAACCGGATTCTTTCCATTCTGTCTGTAAAAACGGGAAGCCTGATATTTTATGACAAGATAAACGAAGAATATATTCTTTATGCAAAAAAGAAAAATGCGCTTGAGCAGGAAGGCTTTTTGAATTATAACAACATTCTGCTGAAAGTTCTCAATACTCCTGACGATGTGCTGATAAAGAGCCGGCTGACAAATGCGCATAACTTCGAAATAAATATCAGACATGAAATGGAACGACTTGGTGCTGAAATCATCATTCCGATGTTTTACTCAAATCTGCTTATGGGTGCTCTCGTTTTCGGCAAAAGATCCACCCCCTATACCTCTAATGAAATCAACGCGCTGAAACTTTTCGGTACGAAATTTGCCGCTCTTTCGATAAATTCTTTCCTGTGGAAAGAGCTTGCCAGAAAAAAAGAACTCGAGCGGGAGAAACACCTTGAAAAACGTGTACAGAAGGATTTTCTGCCGGCTAATACATTTCGCAATGATTTCATACAGGCTGAACTGTATTACAACACGGAAACCATCTACTCTGACAGATTCATCGACTTCTTCGAACAGAATAACGCGCTCTATTTTACCGCTTACTGGACCGGTAACTCCAATAAGTCGACTCTGATTTTTCTCCCTGTCATCTCATCACTGCTGCGTTTTTATTCATCGAAAGGGTATTGCATCAGCGAGTCGATGAGAAAGACGAATGAGATCATAATGACACACGGCTTTTTCGACGTCAGCCCGAATATATTCGCTGTCGAATTTGACAGCAGCGGAAAGGCCGAAATTTCCAGAAAAGACATGCCGGTTCCCTGGCTTTACCGCAATGCTGAATTCAGCCGAATCGAAACGGATGAATTTACACTGCTGAAGGGCGATCTGTTTATCTTTGTAAACCGTCACATTTCTTATTATTTCTTTACTCATCTGCAACTGATAAAGTCACTGTTGCCGGCCGTACCACAATCATCTGACATCATCAACACTATCGTAAATGTTTTCGATACAAAGAACATTGACATCTCCCGCAGTATGATTGCGGTGTTTTCGGTACCAGAACATGAGATCTAACCTGTTTCGAAGAATAACGGTGTTTATCGCAATTGCCATCATCAATATTATAATGCTGAGCAATGCATATACCCTGTGTACCAGATACCCTTTTTCGCGGCTTCTGAACGGCAACATGCTTACCAATACCATCAAATTCGGCAACAATGACACGCTGTATAAGGCGCAAATAAGTGACGAGTCGCTGCTGCACCTGCTTCATGACGTTCATCTGAAAACACCGGCCAGAAGCTCATGGACAGTTCCCCTGATAAAGCAAGACGGCTCGACTGTACTCCACTTCATCTCCAGATCATTTAACATTGATCTTTTCATCTACCTTACCATACTCGTTGTAACTGGAACCGTACACCTTTTGTGGGGTGTAGTGATTTTTTTCGTCAAGAAGATCAACAAATCGGCGAAATACTACGCATATTTCTCAATAATACTCGGATCCGTACTATTCTCTTATGTTGATATAATTTGTACGGGAAATATTATATTGCTACTGCTGACACATGCCGCGTTTTATTACTTCGCGCTTTCCGCTACCGGTGAAATGCTCAATCTTTCTGCGAATAAAAGGAGGGCCTTGTCACTCGTTCTGTTATGTGCAATGCTCGCTGTTTTACTTCTGCATCTTTTCACTTCTTTTTCGCTGACCAGTGATCTGTCATTCAAATTCTACCTTATTTCTTTTCTTTTTCTTTTTGTGTTTGCCGCCTGTTTCGGTATCTACAAAAACCACACACGACGTCATCAGTTCGGCTCAAGCTTCACCGTAATCGTTGCAAGCGTCGGGGGGATAATTATCCCCGCGCTGACACTTCTGATCACGACTTTTTTTGACTTTCCGGTGCCGGCACCGGTGATTACACTGTTCACCTGCATTATTCCCCTTACTCTCGGAAGAGGCTTTATCGAACGGAGCCATCTGACAGAATATGTCATCAGGACAGTCTACAATATTCGTTTCATTGTCGACTTCATATCATCGCTTGCGCTCGGTTTGTTTTTTTACATTCTGACATCGAAAGTGACGACAATTCACAATTCAATTCTCTATATCACAAGCGCCTCGGTAATATTACTACTGCGTTCATTGATTCTTGAGCGCATGCGGGGGAAATACAGTCTCACCGGTGACAAACTGACGCTTTCGCTGCAGTTAATTGCCGAAATATCGGTCTTGCCCAAACCGCTCGAAAAACGGCTGGAATCCATTTTCAATCAAATGCTTTTGATGCTTGAAATCGCCCATTTGAAAATCGGAATCATATCCCATTCGATGACCACACGTCTTGACCGCTATGAACGGTTTTTCTTCTATATTGACGCTTCCAGCCCGCTGGCAAAACAATATGAGACCTACCGGGATATAATAAGAAAAGACTATATTTTCGAAAATTACGAAGTGAACTATTTTGAGGGGAAAAACAGCGATCAGTTCACGATCATTATTCCTGTTGAATTTGAATCAAAAATTCCCTGTGTCATCTTCGCAAGTGACAAGTCAAAGGCCGCCCCCTTTTACAGCGCCGAATTTCATTATCTGCAATCGGCAGCGCTTTTGATCTACCAGATGATTGAAAACGAACTGTTATTTCAGCAATATCTTCTGAAAGGCAAATACGAAGAAGAACTCGACAACGCATCATACATTCAAATGCGCCTTTTTCCGGTTGAGTTGCCGCTATCATCGGGGATCGACATCTCCTTTTATCTGCGCCCCTTTAACAAGGTAACGGGAGACTATTTTGACATCGTCTCCCTCCCGGATAACAGGAGTGCAATTGTCATCGGCGACATCACCGGACACGGTTTGCCGGCAGCCATGCTTCATTCGACAACGGCGGCACTGGTAAACGCACTGATGAAAGAAGAAGAGGAAATCACCGAAGTGATGGAATATATAAACAGATTCCTGATCGAGAAATACCGCGGACACGAACTAATCACCCTGCTGATCGCCGTTTATGACCCCCGCACCCGTTTGCTTCGTTATGTGAACGCGGGTCACAATCTTCCGCTTCACTATGTGAACGCGAGCAGAACGGTGCAGTCTCTGCATCAGCGAAACCACATACTTGGCGTCATGAACGAGCCCTCGTACATGGAAAGCAGCATTACGATTGAACCGGGAGACAAGCTCTTTCTCTACACCGATGGACTCGTGGATATACGCATGGAATCGGGGCACAGTCTTGGCGAAAAACCGATCATCACCCTTCTTTCAGAAAACGCGGCCGGCAGCGGAGAGGTGATCATCGAAAAAATCAGCCAGCTGGTTGAATCAAGCGAACTGGAAGACATTCCGGATGATATCACCGCGGTTTGCATTTCAATCGAGTAAGAATCCGTCTCCGGGAAAACCGGTATCCCCCCGCCATAAAAAAAACACAAGAGACTGCGTTTATTAAGCTATTGCCGCCCTCAACCGATACTATACACAGACAGTTCAATTCGCCTATTTACCGGGGATACAGATGAAAGTATCGGTTCAGCTTATCAGGAAAAATGACAAGTTTGTTGCCACATGCCAGGATCTCGAAATCAGCTGCTACGGCGCTTCCCGAAACGAAGCGGTACAACGTTTTAAAAAAGTTCTGTCGTTTTACATGGATTCCGCCAGAGAACTCGGTCTTGATGTTGAAAATTTCGATTCACTTGTCGTCGAGGGGAAATACAGCGGAAAGATCAATGCGGATGACTACAGCCATATCTCGAAACTGCTCAATTAGACCCGTTAAGTCAAAGTACCGATTCACGCTTTTCTCCCCGCTCAATGCGCCAACTGCCCGGTTCCGCTGTCTTTTTATACCAAATCGCTTAAAAACTCAAAAAAAACGTGACAATAACTTTTTGGACGCTATTTTCAACGCAGAGCGAAAAGATAAAATCGTATTGACAATTTCGCAATACGACATATTGTAATTGCGGGTTTGTTTTTAGAACCGAAAGCCGTTTTTGTTCATGATTGTTTTAATCGTCGGTGCAGTCTTTTTGAAGTGCAAGGCCGGTTTTTGCGATGATTTGTGAAAAGCTATTAAAAAAACGGCAACAAAAAGGAAACGATGATCCAAAAGAAACGACTTGATGAGCTTCTTGTGATTAACGGGATCTCAGACCTTGAAAAAGAAATAGACCATCTGTTTGACCTTGCCTATGAGAATATGGACAATGAGGCCTGGGTTGGCGCGGCGCAGATGTTCCTCACCCTTCTTTCATACGACAATGAATCGGCTGAAGCAATGAACGGTCTCGGTGTCTGCCTTTTTGAAATGGGAAACATCGAAGACGCCGAATACATTATCGACCGTGCGCTCGAAGCCTACCCCGATGATTCTGTCACTCTGGCGAACAAAGCCTCTATCTGCTGGGAAAAAGATCTTCTTGAAGAAGCTCTCGAACTGTATCGCAAAGCACTCGAATACGAGCCCGATCTCATCGAAGCGCGCATCAACATCATCAATCTTTATCGTGAAACCGGCGATATATTCATCGCGTATACGAAATGCCTGGAGCTTTCCCGCTCATTTCCCGATGACGAGGAGATTAAGGAACTGCTCGACGCAGTCATTCTTGATCTCGCGATTCTCTTCTATTAATAAGACATTTTTACCTAAAACCGGCGAAATCTCATATCCTGAAAACCGAAAGACAGCTGTAATCTGCATTTTTTGCGTGAAATTATGGACAAAATCAGATCAGCACTCAACAGTGATGCAGCAAGGAGCTGACGCTCCGACATTTTATGCCGGTGGTGTGATTATGAAATATCTCTGCATTCTTATCGGAAGCGGTACCGGCGGTCTGGCGCGCTACCTTCTTTCCAGGGGGGTTTGCTCACTAAGCCCGGATTTTTTTCCCTTCGGGACACTGGCGGTCAATCTGACGGGTTGTTTTCTGATCGGTCTGCTTTCCGCTTTTTTTGAAAGGTGGATTATTTCGCCGGAATTGCGATTGTTCATCTTTACCGGTTTTCTGGGGGGCTTTACCACCTTTTCTACATTTTGCCTCGAGAGTTTTCATCTGCTGAAAGGAAGGGAAATTCGCCTGGCACTACTGAACCTTCTTGCCAGCAACTTGCTGGGACTGGGCATGGTACTCGCCGGATATATCACAGTACAGATGATTATCAAATTGCATAAATGAATTCATAATTTCTGCCGGCGCTCATACACTGAGTAACAAGCGACAGCGGACAAGCCCCTGTATTTTTGCAAGTTGAAAAGAGACTCCGACCCCTGTTCAGCGAATCAGCGTCACATCGGGGGGGATATCCAGAGAGAAATCCGATGCTTTGATTTGCCTGTCAAAACGCAGATCAGAGTAATAGACGTTCACACGATCACCGGTTGTCCTCGACCATGCGTGTATATTTCTGAAAAACATTCTCTCACCGCTCGTGTAAAGCTGCCCATACCGGACGCGGTAATGCAGACCGGACACCTTGTTCAGCAGGGTTATTTCATAGGGATTTCCCTTCTTCATTACGATATGCTGTTCAACACTGTCATTCTCGATCACAAGGATAAGGGCCTCACCCTCTTCGCTCACGGTTCTCACCGAAAAATTTTTTATCAGGGGAATCTCTCCCGAAAACATCCAGGCGATGAGAAATCGCGTCTCACCCCGACCGGAGAGCGACAGATCGGTGAAATTACCACGGGTTATGCGCGCAACGCGTTCAACCGGAAAGTAGAACTTTATCAGTGAACTGTCGGCATATATCTCAAGCGCCGGTGCAAGAAATATCGGATCCCGCAGCTGTATTCGGGCACGTTGCGGTTCACGGCTCATAGACGCCTTTCCGTCGGCTTTGAAGGGGCGTTTCTCCATCATTCCCGAAACGCTAACATTACAGCGAATTGTCGACGGCAAAGCGGCATTGATCTCGTTGATCCGGGAAATAACCGCGGCTGCCTGCGCCTTCGTTTCGTCAAGGTGAGGGGACGTATTGCTGCCGGTACTGACACAGCCGCCCATCGTCAGCGACAAAGACAGCATCAGTGCGCTAACAGCTCCGGCTGTCCAGGGGAAACGCGCATTAGTTTTTTTGCTTCTATAAATAAACATAGTATCCTCTACAGGCTGAATTGATCGGTTTTGTCTGCAATGAAGCAAGTCTTTTTTGTCCCGTTCACCTGCTCACCTTCATGCTGAATATACGCCATTTTTCTTCGGGACTGTTTTTCTTGTGATAGTATATCCGATCACCCGATGCGCTTATGCTTACCGCTTCGGCCATATATCCTGAAATCCCGATTTTTCGCGGTACTTCGAAAACTGAAGCGTTGTTTTTTCTGTGTGCAACACATATCTCTGAAGAACTCAGATCGGCTGCGACTCTTGTAAAGTAAAGTTCGGTTCCATCCGCAGAAAGCGAGGGAGCATAGACCAGATAGTCGCTGTCGTTGACCACCTGTAACATCTCGTCAGAATCATTGCGCTTAAGAAACGATTCAGATCCCTCATCATATTCGGCAATACCGAGAAAAGACCGCACCAGAACATTGTCAACAAACTTTGCGTTCACAAAGAAGAGGGTCTTTCCATCCCGGCTTATCTCCGCGTCCATGACAATCCACGATGCCTCCTCGATATAAAAATCGCCTGAAAGTGCTTTGAGATCAGTCACGGCCGCATTCGAGTAGGTACCGCAATACACCGTACGATATGAGTTTGTATAATTACGTGTGGAAATACAATAGAATTTCCCGCCATCATCGATACTGGCAACCGCATCAAGATGGGGAGCAAGTTCATTGACCCCGTCAAGCGGTCCCCCGCAATCGAAGACGATGCCGTCAGAACCGGTCGCATAATAGATGGAGGTATTCACCGCATCGTTAAGCGAATTGAAAAATAGCGTTTTGCCGTCGCTGCAGATGAAAGGTTCCATCGCATCACCCGCATAATTTCTGATAACAACTTCGCTTTCATCGCTAAAAGAGGGATATGAACCGCCATGACTGCCGTTGTCACAGGAAAGCGCAGCGAGTAGTACAATCAGCATCAGAAAAAAGACATGAACCCTTCTATACACATAGTGATTAGTTTGCAAGATATCCCCCCTTTGCTTCAGAAATGACAGTATCCGGAACCAGGCATTTGTCAAACGCTTACCCAAGATAGCCGCCCAACCTGCTGAATAGAGACCGGGGCTCCCATTGAAACGCGTCACCATAAAACATTCGAGTGACACTTCGCAATTTGGTAAAACCGGCCTCGCGCAGAAAACACCCGGCATCAGTATTTTCCGCTGGAAGAGTAAGCCTGTCGCATTCGGACACCTTGCGTTTCAGAAGTTCGATACCCGATGTTTTGTCATTAGCGATAATCAAGCCCTCTCCGAGATTTGTCAGATAGGCTCCTGTCAGTCTGCCGGATTCTTCATAAACATATGCACCGTCCAGGTGCTGCCGAATCACGGCCTGACGATCTTCACCGGAAATCATCCTGTCAAGAGACAGTATTCCGGACAGATGCTCCTCATCTGCGGGAATGACATGCTCACTCGGGGGGAAGTGCGGCTGTCCGGCGCTTGTAGTGTATACATTGTACTCTCCCTGTACAACAAAGCCCTGTTTTTTATACACGGGAAGCCCCATATCGGATGCAATCAACGACACTGTTTTACAGTTGAACTTTTCAAGGGCGATATCTCTGAGCGATGCGCTTATGAAAGCGCCTATCCCCCTGTTACGGAACTCTTCGGCGACGATGATATGAGCAAGCCAGGCCGTACCCGAGAGAATGAGGGCACTGCCGATACCGGCGATGTTGCCCCCGACGATAACTTTATAGGGATGGGCGAATTGAGATGAAAGATAAAAGCGGTGCATTGCTGTGATGTCAGACCAATCGGCCGGCTGCAAGTGAGCCAGCAAGGGAAGATCCCCCTCTGTAAGCGGACTTAGTGAAAAGTCAATCACCGCTTGTGCCCTTTTCGTTTTTTTTGCCTGCGTATCGTTTCACCGATAAAAACACAAACAGCAAAGAGAAGCAATAACAGCGATCCGGGTTCTGGTGTGTCGCTGTGATCCAGCGCGTCATGCGATTTTGAAATCTGCTTCTCCTTCTCTTCGAGAGCCTTCCATTGAATGGCATCCTCGACAACGATAAACGCAGTCAGAGGAGTGAGATAGCCCAGTTCTTTCGATCGTTTGAGCAGTGATTTTTTGTATGATTCCCTGTGTGTATTCAGCCAGTTAAAATGCTCTTCCTTTGCAAGCATGGCCTCGAAATAGGCCCCGTCCGCTGCAACGCTGAAAACACCGGCATCTTTGAGTAAGGACGTATCAGGATCTTTGTACAACACAAGCGGGGCACGTTGTGAAATCCTATACGCACGATTGTCATTATAGGGCATCAGCACCTGTATCCGGGCTTGAGCCCTTGTATCCGCATCATCAGAATCTTCAACCGTCAGAGCCGGAACAACTGCAGCGGCGGGCCTATAGTGTCCCGGAGCGAGATCGAGACTCTCGAATTTCGTATCGCTGACCCGATACACCTGAAGACCTTCCGGAATAAGGTCTTCGAAGTAGGCGGACAATTCGGGAGTCGCAAAAAGCGGCTCGCTCTCATCGGATGTTACAAAAACAATCAAGGGATAAGTACCACGCTGATCTGCATCGAGCGAGACATTGACAATACGGCGCAAGGCGGCTTCCGCATTAAAACCGCCCCTTTTTCGGGGGAGACGCACTGACTGTTCAGAAGTAGCGTCAGCATTGTTCTGCATATTCGAAAGCTGATAAGTATTATAATTTGCACAAAAGTAACGATACTGCAGCCCCTCAGGCAGACGTTTTGAAGCACTGCGAATCAAGGAGAGGTAGTTATCGGGACCGTGAATTGAACGGTCAATGACGAAATAGACACAGGGACGGCGAATCGGAGTTTCAAGCGGACTGCAGATTCCCGGTGGAATAATCGTAAAGGATCTTTCACCCATTGCGAATTTCACAGGAACTATGGAATCGTCATGTGCGATTGTAAGCTGCTTAGCGCCGATCTCAACTGTCGTATCGACACCGCAGTGTACGGGAAAGGTCAGTGTCAATGTACATTCTCTCGGTTCTTTATCCGATACGGGAAAAACACGAAGTGCCAAGGTATCGGGCGAAAGATGATAGACGATGGCAGGGTCACGTTTTGTCGATACGATTGAATCATAGACAAAAAGAGCCGTCTTCTTTTCAAATATCCGGCCGGGAACGTCAACGCCGTCTATTTTCAGCGAGAATGCTGTTAACGCAGCATGGACGGGTATTTTGATGAGTGTGCGGAATTCATCGACAGACCGCTCTCCCCTGTTCTCAATATGAAGCCGGATCGTCACCGAATGCAATTCTTTCGATGTTTGCAGCGAATGGCTCATTGCGCTTATAAGCACATCGGTCGACATCTGAAACGGTCTTTTGGGGCCTTCGGACGGAAATCTTGAACGGGTAAAAATATTGGCCTCCTCAAAAAATACGTCACCCGGAAGCAGTGATTTTTCTTCACTGATTTCTCCCTGATAAAGCTTCTCGAGAAAAACACGCTTTGATGTACTCAATACCAAATTGTCATACACAATTTTATTGTAAAAAGCAGATATAAAGGGAATTTCGCGATCGTTTTGCAAATCGAACTGATGGGAAAGGGCATGACGAATAAGGCTTGGCGGCGCAGAAAACTGTTTGGCGTCAGCATAGGATGGCGTGAAGGCATGATCAAGCGCATGATTGATGATAATGCGATCACCAAGTGCCAGAACGGCAATTATCAGGGGTATGGATACGAATGAGCCGAAACTTGCCGCTTTTTTCCGAAAGGACTGCCGCTGCCTGTATTCACCAAGCAGCCTTTTGGTATAAAGGAAAAAAAGTATTGTCGGTGTCAAAATCAGAAATCCGCCGCCGAAAAATACAAGAGCGGGAATGGAAAGCGGCAGGAAAGGAAGAAAGAGTACGAAGAAATACAGAACAAAGGGATAGGATGCGACTCTGAGATAATACAAAAGTGTATTAAGCCCCTTGTTTTTACATTCGGGAGCGACGAGAAGCAGACCGTTCACGACCGTCCAGATGTAAATCGAGTAACGCTGAAGATTTGCCGGAAAAGGGATATAACGGTTCAGAACGAGCCCCCCGATCGGAAGCAAAAGCCCGACAAGACATGCGACTGAAATTTTAAGAGGAAGGGGGGGATTGCCAAGGCGTGTCGTTACGAACAGGAGAAGACGGATGAGTATGAGAAAAAGCAACAAGGTCATTGCAAGAGAGATAAAGACAAAGATTAAAGAAACAAGCGCGGAAATTCTGAAAACACTGACGGAAACGATAATTTTGAAACCGAGATACCAGCATAAGGGAAAAATGAATACGGACAGAGCCGAGGCGATTACATCATGTTTAAAACGCAAAGGGAGGGGGAAAACGGCAAAGCGAACGAGTGCGTAAAATATCACCGGCAGCAGGAACACAAACTGAAAGTACAGCAGCGCCTGCATGTTGACTACCCATGAATGCTGCCAGGGCAAACAGATTTTATCGATATGATATATAAAAACGATCAGGTAAGCCAGCACTAACAGAAACGAGGGCACTACGAAAAGCAAGTGTATCCGTTTTTTTCTGATTAGCGCTGCAGCCCCCGTTATACAGGCATAAAAAAATTGCAGCGCTATCAGAACGAAATAAACAGCCAATAAGATTTTTCCCTTCTTGTCAAGAGCCGATTCAATAAGCGGGAACATGCTGCCATTTACGAACAGAAGTATTACGGCAGGAAGAGCGCTGACGAGCAGCCAAACAAGGGGATGCGCCGCGGCTTGCGGCAGATCAACATTACGATTCCATTTTTGTTTCATCCGGTAACCCCTTTTCAGCAAAATAATAGACGCCGCACAACAGCGGAAGAAAAACAATAATGCCGGTAAACTGATGAGCCAGGGCGAACAGCTTCGCCGGCAAAAATGCAACAATAAACGGATAAACCGCACGCCAGAGAATGATGCGAACAGCATTTGAACAAATTGTCAACACATATGATAGCGGCAGTGCGGACAATAGCGACATACACTTCCTTCTTCTTTCAAAACGAAACGACTCATACAGCAAAAGAGAAAAAAGAATGGAAAAAAAAGAAAAAGCCGAACATTGTCTGGTGATATGCAATACGAGAAGAGCGTCGCTAATGCAATACACACCGTTTTGCATTGACAGCGAGGCCTTATAAAAGAGAGCCGCCGCTTTCGAAGAAGGAAAAGCGAAAAGCGGGTACAATGCAGTACCCGCGATATTGTCAAGCACGCGCAGAATAAACAGTGCAACGATGGCGGCCGACAGGGGAACGAAATTGTTGGGGCGCAGTTTCACCGTTGACGGCTCAGGTTACGGTATGCAAGCGCCATCAGCGTCTGATACCGCAATTCAGCGATGATTTCAGCACTTGCGAATGACATGGCGAAGTTCACATTATTTTGTGCGTAAATTTTTTATTACCACTTGCGTAAGGCGCCATTACTGCGCCCCTGCCTTTTAGGCGGTACTTGTAAATAACCAGCCCTTCCAGCCCGACCGGTCCGCGGGCGTGAATCTTTGCGGTGCTTATCCCCACCTCGGCGCCAAGCCCGTAAACATAGCCGTCTGAAAAACGCGTGGAAACGTTCCAGAAAACATTGCCCGAATCGACCCGAGCCATAAAGCGCTCCGCATTTGACTGATCTTCGGTCACAATCGAATCGGTATGCCCCGAACCGTAATGATTGATATGCGCGATTGCCTCATCGAGAGAATCGACAATCCTGACAGAAAGAATGTAATCGAGGTATTCGCTCGCCCAGTCCTCTTCGGTGGCGGCATCAACCTGAATGATAGCGCGCGTACGCTCGCAAGCGACGAGTCTTACCCGTTTTGCGTCGAAACGCTCTTTCAGTAATGGCAGAAATGATGGCGCCGCATTCTTGTGAACCAGCAGCGTTTCAAGGGCGTTGCAGACCGCAACATACTGCGTTTTCGAATCGTAGGTCAACTCGAGCGCCATCTTCAAATCGGCGCTTTCGTCGACAAAAAGATGGCAGATTCCGTCCGCATGACCCATGACAGGAATATTGGAATTGTTCATTATGTACTGCACAAAACTGTTCGATCCGCGCGGAATGATCAGATCTATATGCGAATCAAGTTTCAGCATCTCGTTGACGTCGGACCGGCTTTCGAGCAGGTGCAGCCATCCCGCTGGATAACCCGCTTCATCGGTGGCTCCGGTAATACAATCAGCAAGAATAGCATTTGTATGCGAGGCTTCGCTTCCCCCTTTGAGAAGAACGGCATTGCCGCTTTTCAGGCACAGACTCGCGATTTGCACCAAAGCATCCGGTCTTGATTCGAAGATGATGCCGATAACGCCGATCGGGCAGCTAACTTTTGACAGTTCAAGATTGTTATCAAGTTCGGTGCGGGAGATGACTTTGTTGACCGGATCGGGCAGCGCGATGAGGCTTTCAATGCCCGCACAGACGGCATCAATCTTCGCGGCGTCGAATTTCAGCCGCTTCAGCAGCGGCGCATCGAGTTTATCCGCCTCGGCGCGGTCGAGATCTGTTTTGTTCGCCGCGATTATACGTTCGCGGTTTTTCTGCAGATTGCCGGCTATGGCGGCGAGAGCCCTGTTTTTTTCATCACTCGTCTGCTCTGCAAGAGCGGGGGTGACGGATTTTGCCTGCTCAGCTTTCTCGATAATCGTCATTGTTCCGTCTCCGTTTTGTTTTTTTGCAAAAGCAGTGTAAGATACGAGCGCCGCTCAAAACGGTCGAGGCCGAAGCGTTCCGCACAGGCAAACAACTGCGGTTCGATACACGCAAGATTATCTCCGCACTGTTCGAATTCTACAAAGGTACCAAGGCCTTCGACGCGGTCAACACAGATATGAATATCGCCAAGCAGATACTCGTTACGATTTTTTCTCACGACACCGGCCCGGCGAAACCCGAGGCGATCGAGAATTTCAGAAAAAGCGGCGGGATCGCTGATCGCCGTTTCTTTCTCGAAACGGGCTTTCGATTTATCAGAAAGCTTCGGGCCTTTGTAGGTAATCAGGGTCTCATCATTACTCGTTCGAATGCGGAAAGCTTCGTCGGTTTGCCCGAAATCACGCGAGGGATGATTGTAATACATATCGGTTTGAATGAGATTTGCGGCAAGCGTTGCGCCCGAAGCGTTCAGCGCCGTTTCAACACGAGCGGGATCGTCACACCAGGCCTTAATCTCTATCTCAAGCATCACAGTCTCCGCTTCAGGGGCCAGTCGATCACCCTTCCGTCAATATCATGCAGTTCACGACCTTCGACGAGTATGATTACGGAGCTGACCGATTCGAACTGTGTTGCTGTCGTGAAAACCTGATTAATCCGGTTAACGGCAATATCACCGAAGGCTTCATGCAGAAAATCAGAGGAAAGGTCAATCGTGGCGGTATCCCCCTTTATGACGATTGAGCGAACTTTCAAATCGGAAGGGATGGTGCTGAGAATGCCCTTCGAGCGTTCTTTCGCGTCGGGGCCCTTGATCAGCTCAAGCATTGCCGCCGCGATCGTCGGCTCATCAAGAGTTCGCCGCACCTTAACATACGACACCTGATCTTTCTGTTCATCATAATGCAGCATGCAAAGAACACCCGCAACCGTGCCCGGTTCTTTCACTTCAGGCTTCTGTTCGGATTGCTGCTTCGTCGGCGCAGTTTCTTTGCGTGCAGCGGAATCCCCGTCTCCTTTCGAAACTACAGCATCTTCCGTTCGAATAGCGTGCTGCAATTCGTTGATGGCCCGCTGCTGACGCACAACGGTCAGCCCCAGAATCGCAAGGGCGACGAGAGATCCCGCGAGTAAAACCCCGGCAAATGCGTTTGATGCGGGAACCGCTTTTCTGACCGGCGGTTTTCGCGTGGTCTTTTTACCGCGCACACCGGCTGTCTTTTTTGTTGCGGCGCGGCGCACGCCGGTCTCAGGTTTTTTTTCGCTCATCCCCTACCCCGGAAATATATGCCTTATGATCGCAAGGACTGCTGCCTATTCAACCGACAGCAATCTCCTTGTAGCAGCCCATGAAACGCATTTTTGATGTGCGCGCTTCAATCTGCTCAAGGGCACGTTTAACATTCTCATCGTTTCTGGAACCGAGAAGATCAACCTGAAAAACATAGTTACCCGGAGTGTCAGGTATCGATTCGATTCTCGTCATACTGATATTTTCGTTTGCAAAAAGTTCAAGCACTTTGAAAAGCACTCCCGCCTTATGCGTGTTCTCTGTACTGAACAGTATCGAGCATTTATCCCCGCCGTTATCTTCGGGATTTTTCGCGATGACAATGAAACGCGTACGGTTGGCCGCGTTGTCCTCGATATTTTCTTTAATGATTTCAAGATTATAAAGCTCGGCGGTCAACTTGCTGGCGATGACGGCCGCGGCCTTCGGTTTTTCAAGCATTAACATTTTTGCGGCACCGGCGGTATTGTACCAGGGAACGCCCTCGAGGCGGTTTCTTGCGAGAAAATTTCTGCATTGTGCGAGCGCCTGCTGATGAGAATACACCACACGTATCTCACGATGATCGGTCTCCGGAAGCGTCAAAAGACACTGATGAATCGTCAGCTCGACGGCCCCGACAATCGAGACATCGGAATGGATAAGAAGGTCGTTCGTCTGTTCGACGACACCGCCGAGCGTGTTCTCGATCGGCACAATACCGTAATCGTAGATACCGCTCATCACCCCTTCGAAAACATCGGTCCAGGCCGGACAGGCCGATGAAACAAAGCTGCTGTTCCAGTGATTGGCGGCTATCTCGGAGTAAGCGCCATGCTCACCCTGAAAACCGATAACCTGATAATCACCTTTTTGCAGGCGCTTGCTCTCCGCAATTATCTGCCGGTACAGTCCCTCGCAAAAATCTTTTCCGAGAAGGGTACCGGAATGCAGTTTGATCTTTTTGAGCAGCTCTTCTTCGCGAACGCGATCCTCTACACTGGTTTTAAACTTGCGCGACATGAGTGAGAGCTCCATACGCTCGTGAAGCAGTTCAAGAATCTGCGCGTCTTTCAGGTCAATTTTCTGACGGATATTTTCAAGGCTCATCGTGTTCCATCCTTACTGTTTCATTTGGTATTAGATATATGATCGGGTCATTTACTTTTTTCACTTTTCCGTTCACCGCAGGCTGCACAACAGCGGCACATTCGTCAAGAACTTCAGAGAACGAAGTCCAGCGCGATGCGGGGGGATAAACTTTCGTAATGATCCCTTCTCCACCGCGCTTTTACCCGACATCAGGAGCGGGCATCATCGCAGACCCCGTTCAGAGAAAGGGATACAGCTCCGCGTAAATCCGTCGGGCAACAGCGTCAACGTCGCCGGTGCTGCTGATAACAAGATCGGAACTTGCCGCGTATAGAGGAACACGACGTTCATAACGTTTTTGAAAATCATCAGAATTGTGCGCGAGAGGACGCGCTTCGCCACAAGCCGATATGCGACGAAACAAAGCATCAACTGAGGCGTAGAGCCAGACAGTATGCGCTGAGTCGAGCAGTGCACGATTTGCCTCACGTTCAATTATCCCCCCGCCGCAGGAGACAATACCGCGGGGCAGATCAAGTACACGGGCAAGCATCTGTGATTCCAGATCGCGAAAATGCGACTCGCCGAATTTTTCAAATATTTCAGAGACGGACAGTGATGCCTCACGCTCTATCATGGTGTCAAGATCGTAGAGCGGAAAATCCCCAATCGCGCTCAGGCGCTCTCCGATCGTCGTCTTACCGCAGCCCATAAAGCCCGTCAGCGCGATATGCTTTTTCCTGTTATCACGGGGAGCGCTGATATATGCGGAGGTGTGCGGATCGTCGATCGCCATCGCCCCCATGAAGCGCGAGGCCGCATCGGCCTGTTCGTAAAGCCATTCTTCTCCGGGAATCAGTATCGCGGCGGCATCCCGTACCGCGTCAAGGTATATGCTGTCATGGTAGTTCGCGTCGAGAATAATATGCGAATTGCGCAGCTGAGGAAGAACCGGAAGCGAAGCTCCGTGCGGCAGGGTATGCACAATAATGCGGTTTTCGGCAAAGAGTTTGGTGATTGCATCGGCGCTCAAGGGAGCGGCCTGCGCGCCGAACTCGTCAGCAAGCGCGTGCGCCTTCTCAAAAGAACGATTAACGACAGTCACCCGGGATCCCGCTGAGACAAGGGCATACACAGCGGCACGGGCGGCACCGCCGGCACCGATAACGACGGCTTCCGCGCCGTCAAGCGGTGTTCGACGCCTTAGCGGCCGCAAAACACCTTCGGGATCGGTGCAAGTCGCGTAAAGCCGCCCCTCACGGTTTGCAAGCGTGTTGACCGCACCGATCGAAGCGGCCGATTCATCACAGTTTTCAATTAGAGAAAAGATCTCTGTTTTAAAGGGTGCGGTGACATTCATACCGCACAAGGGCATGTCATGAATAAAACTGATAATATCATTTGCATCGACAGCGGCATAGCGAAGATAGCATGCATCAATTCGTTTGGCTGCAAAATGCCGTTTGAAGATGAGCGGGCTTTTCGAATGATATACCGGGTTTCCCGATACCGCGTAGAGCTGCATTATTTCTGCATCCTGTCTAAAATCGTTCTCATGGCATCAAGGCTTATCTGACCGGGGGCAGTCGCTTTGTCCGCGGAAAGAGAGACAAAGGTAAAAGGCGCACCAAGAAAAGGGGCGACCACTCTTGTAACTCTGCCGTAATCGCCCATTGCGATGGCAAGAATATTGTCAAATTTATACAGCGCGAGCATGCGCGCCGCATCGGCGGCGTTGTGCGTCATACACGCGAGTTTCACCACATCGGCTCCTTTCTGCCGGCACTCGTTGACGATTGCGGTAAGCTCGGCCTCACCCGGAGTGGTCTCATAGTTATGATAGGAAACAATCACCCTGCATTCGTGCCCGCGGGCAAAGCCGAGCACTGTTTCACGAAACGCCGGCGAAGACTCGATTTCAATATCAACGTAGGCGGCTCCGGCCGCAATAGCGACACAAAGGCTGTCAGCACGCTCTTCGTCGGATATATCTGTCGGACGATGAGTCGCAATAAGCTGTTTTCCCTTCTGCGAAAAAACCTCACGAATCTGTTCGCGGGTGAAAGCGGCTGCATCCAGACGAATTTCGGCACAATCGACAGCGGACAATGCCTGTTTAAGCGCGTCGAATTCAGCTTCAAACAGACTAACACAAAGCATCTATATGAGCCTCCACCTCTGTAAGTGAAAGCTTTTCTATACGACAGCTTCCGGGTCCGTCGAGAAGCGCGAAATGAATCGAATCGGACTGCCGCTTTTTGTCATGCAACAGCGCCTCTTTCAGCACTGTGTGATCAAGGCCGAGCGCAGCCACGGAAAGTGGCAGATTGAGCGCCGAGATGAGCTTCTCGAGCGAGTCGACAAGCGAGGGCGAAATCAGTCCCCGCAGCTGGGATATTTTCGCGGCGAAGACCATGCCGATCGCAACGGCCTCACCGTGCGTGATAAGCGCACACTTCTCAATCGCATGCGCCAGCGTGTGACCGAAATTGAGCGTACGACGCAGGGAGTTTTCATGCTCGTCCTGCTCGACCACCTTCGCCTTAATCTGCACCGAACGAAGTACGAGATGATGTATCACATCGGCATCCCTTTCAAGGAAAGATCTGACGTTTGTCTGCAGATAGTCAATCAGGGCGGCATCGGCGATGTAGGCCGCCTTGACTATCTCAGCGGCTCCTGTCGAGTATTCAGCATCGCTGAGCGTTGACAACAGTGAAGTGTCACACAAAACGAATTCGGGCTGCGTGATGGTCCCTATTATATTCTTGTAGCCATGGTAGTTGACTCCGTTTTTTCCACCGACACTCGCGTCAACCTGGGCGAGCAGGGTCGTGGAAACAAAACCGAATTTGAGGCCGCGCATAAAGGTTGCGGCAGCATAGGCCCCGGTATCGGTTGCGATACCGCCACCCACTACGACAACGCGCGTAAAGCGGTCAGCATTCAACTGCAAAAGCCTTTCGTAGATATACTCGACCGTTTGCAGTGTTTTCAGTTTTTCGCTCGTCGGTATTACAATCAGGGGAAGATCGGGAAACTTGTCTTTGTGCAATCTGTGAACGTTCTCATCGGCGATGATGATCGTTCTTCCGGGTGTCGGAAAAAGGGAAAGCGACTCGAAGCCTGCACCGACAATAACGGTAACCTTTGCACCCGCAGTGGTGTAACAAACTTCGTCACGCCTCATATGTCAGCCATCGCAGCATGAAGTTTCAGCAAACGCGGAACGATTTTCTTGAAAGCCGGTATGTCATACTGCTGATCCGCATCGGAAAGCGCGTCTTTGGGAGAAATATGCACTTCAAGCAACAGTCCGTCGGCACCGGCCGCAATCGAGGCGAGACTCATGCTCTCGATAAGCGACATGCGTCCTGTTCCATGTGAGGGATCGACCATTATCGGAAGGTGGGTGCACTCTTTTACCGCCGGCACAATGCTCAAATCGAGCGTGTTACGCGTATAGGTTTCGAAAGTACGTATACCCCTTTCGCAAAGAATAACGTTGGGATTACCTTCATTGAGAATGTATTCTGCACAGTTAAGCCATTCGGCCAGAGTTGAATACATGCCCCGTTTCAGCAAAACGGGACGCCAGGAACGTCCCGCCTCGCGAAGTAATGTAAAATTTTGCATATTACGTGCGCCGATCTGCAGGATGTCGGCGTATTCGGCAACCCATGACACATCCCGGGGGTCGACCACCTCGGTGATGATCGGCAAGCCCGTTTCACGGCGAGCCATGTCAAGATAGCGAAGCCCCTTGAGTCCGAGACCCTGAAACGCATAGGGTGAGGTTCTTGGCTTGAAAGCCCCTCCCCGCAGCATATGCGCACCGGCCTGTTTCACACCGATCGCGGTTTCTATTGTCTGACGTTCAGACTCAACCGAACATGGACCCCCGACGATGACAAAATCCTTACCAACGGTAACATCGCCGACCTTGAATGTCGTTTTTTCTTTCTGCGATTGAATTGCTGCTAAACGAAGATTTTTCATAAACACTTCACTTTGGAACTTTGCTGCACTGACAGCTCAGATATTTCCGGTTCGGCGCGATAAGTTCATTTTTAATTGGGAACCCGAATAATTGTCCACGACGAGAACTGTACCTCGTTTTCATTGGATTAATCCGAGGTTCGAATTGCCATGATTAATTAGCGAATTTCCGATATTGAAGCGGTATTCCGTCATCATTTACGGCGCAAGGATACTGTTTGCGCGAAGCGAAAAATGAGCCCTGACCGCTACCCTACGATGCCCAAACTAAACACAATCGGGTTGACGTCAATTTATTTTTGAAAGGATCGTTATACCGGGAGGGCCGAACAATACCTGCTATCGTAGCGATGACACTGCTGATGTATTGCCGTCTTTTGCGTTATTTGCTTGTCATCAATCGGCCTGTGCGCTAGCATGATAGCGACTGTGGACGTTTTTTTGTCAATTATTAGCCCTCAAATCCGATAATTGAGGGGAAACCGCAGACCTGTTACCGCCCGGAGGAATAAT
>JAEWVL010000036.1 GCA_023396665.1 Spirochaetota bacterium | reverse complement strand
CAAAGGCTGAGGCGGCGAACTATCCTTTTTGTACAATTGAACCGAACAGGGCAATCGTTCCTGTTCCCGACAGCCGGCTCGGTGAACTGGCGGCAATTGTAAAGCCCGAGAAGATTGTAAACGCAATAGTCGAGTTCACCGACATTGCCGGGCTCGTTCGCGGTGCTTCAAAAGGAGAGGGACTGGGAAATCAGTTTCTTTCTCATATCAGGGAGACGGCCGCCATTGTGCATGTCGTTCGCTGTTTCGATGATGAGAATATTGTACATGTTGACGGTTCGGTCGATCCCGCCCGTGATGTCGAGATCATTACGACCGAATTGCTTCTGGCCGACATACAAAGTCTTGATAAAGCGAAACTTCGTTTTGAGAAGCAGGCTCGTGCCGATAAACAGGCGCAACAGATGCTTGTGATGATACAGAAGCTGCTCGCGCATCTCGATGCCGGCGTACCCGCAGCAACCTTTTGTGCCGATGATGACGATCTCTACGAACAATTTTCAAAAGAAGTTCGGCTTCTGAGCGCCAAAAAAGTCATTTTTGCCGCAAATGTCGATGAGGCGGGTCTGGCGAGCGATTCGGATTATGTTGCTGTTCTGCGCAGAATTGCCGAAAAAAGCGGAGCCGAGTTGATCAAGGTTTGCGCTAAAATCGAAGAGGAACTCGTTGCGATGGATGAAGCGGATCGACTTGAGTTTCTCGCCTCTTTGGGAGTGAAAGAGGGTGGTCTTGAGCAGATAATCCAGAGTGGATACCGCGAACTCGGTTTGTGCAGTTATTTTACCGCCGGTCCGAAAGAAGTAAAGGCCTGGACTATTGAAAAAGGCTGGCGTGCGCCAAAAGCGGCTTCGGTCATACATAATGATTTTGAAAGAGGTTTTATCCGGGCAGAAGTCATATCGTACGGGGATTACATCGCCTGCAAGGGGGAAGCCGGTGCGAAGCAGGCGGGTAAAATGCGGACAGAGGGCAAGGAATACGTTGTGGCTGATGGCGATGTAATGCATTTTCTTTTCAATGTGTGATCAGGCGGGCAAAGCTGGAAACTTTATCCGTTTTTGTATGGTTGTTTTTCGCTGTTTCCGATTATTTGGGGCTTTGTGAATTAATTAGTTGAAAATTAAATCATTATAGGACATAATATACCCAGGTGAGAAAAAAACAGTAACTATTCTTTCCGGTAAGTATCCGTAGAAGTAAGATCATTTCCAGGAGGCTGCCCGAAATGGAAGAAGTTCCTTTATCCTTTAATGAAGCGCAACTCATGTATGCAAAACTAAAGCTTGAGTTGGCTGAGGGTATACGAAATGGAGTGGGGTATTCTGAGTTTTTACAATTCGAAAAACAACTAAGTGCCATCGATAAGGTTCTCAGACGCGAAGAGGAGCGGGTAAAAAGGGAAATTCAACAAAGACCGCTTGAGGCATCGGTTCAGCGGGACTGATTTTACAGTGATATGCCATTGCACAATTTTGCTATTTTTTTGATCTTTTATTGGTGATTTCCAATCAAAAAAACCGGGTTTCCCGGTTTTTTTTGTTGTACGCGAGAGAGCGGCTATAAGAGCATAAAGCAGCGGCAAGGAGTAGCACAAAGGTCTTTTATTAAAAATTGATTGAAAATTGATGGCTGCCTGTTCCACTATTGCTGCTTAATCGCTGTTTGTTCATCTGGAAGGGCTTATCAGCTGTATTCCAGTTCTTTTGCGGCGTTAAATTGCAGAAATGAACCGATCAATGTTTATGGGCGGTGTTTGCCATGTTTTCCATACTTCACCTCGAAATCAGTGCGCTTTATCGTAAGCTTATCCATGAAATATGTGATGAGATCGAAATCGGCTACCACTCAACGGTATCAGCCGAGGATGCCTTTGCGATATTGAATACCGAAGATATATCACTCATCATTACCGCAATGGAACTTGAAGATGCCCGTTCGGCTGAATTTATCGAGAAATTGAACGCTTCTGAGTTCAAAAAAGTCCCTGTCGTGGTCATTACCGGAAATGATTCGGTTGAAGACCGCAAGAAGATGTACGATCTGGGTATCGTAGATTACATCGTCAAAAAAGCCTCCCGTGAAGAAATCAGAGAAAACCTGCTTACCTATAAATATGACCGTTCGTTGAAGTACCGGCTTAATGATCTGAGTTATGCTGTCGTTGATGACAGCCGGGTCGATCGTAAGATTATCGAACGCATATTCACCATGAATGGCATTTCCAATGTGGCGTATTTCTCTTCAGAAGAAGAGCTGTTTTCGAAAGGGGATCATTATGATGCTTATCTCGTTGATCTTATTCTGAAGGAAAGCTCCGGGCACAGAATTATTTCACGTATTCGTGACAGGGGTGAGGACTCGGTGATCATTACCATTTCGGGGATTGACAACGTGAAGACTATTTCACGGATATTGGCGCTCGGCGCGGATGACTACCTGTCAAAACCCTATAATCACGAAATATTTATGGCGAGATTGACGACAAATATACGAAATCTCATGCTGCTTCGGGAAGTCAAAGAGAAAAGCGCCGAGCTGGAACGCATGGCTGTCACCGATGGACTTACCGGGCTGTATAACCATAAGTACAGCTATGAGCGTCTCGACGAGGAGATGAAACGTGCAGAGCGATACAAAACAAAATTGTCATTAATAATGTTTGATATTGATAAATTCAAGAATCTTAACGATAACTACGGACATCGTTTCGGTGATGCCGTGCTTTCCCGGGTTGCGGAGATGATCAGCATAGAGGTTCGGGATGTAGATATTGCGGGAAGGTACGGTGGTGAAGAATTTGTTGTGATACTTCCCGAAACGGGAATCGACGGAGCCATCGAAACGGCAGAGCGAATTCGCAAACATATAGGCCGTCTGAAGTTCTCCCGTGATGGCAGCGGGGTTTCGGTGAGCGGAGGGGTCGTCGAATATGCGAGCGGCGAGAAACCGGGGCAGTTGATTAACCGGGCCGACATGCTTTTGTATAAAGCCAAGAACGCCGGCCGCAATAACATTCAGCGTTAGCGGGGAGCGCTCTCAGGCCTGCTTGAGCAGCAGTGTATTCATCATTTTCCCGATCGAATCGTGATGTATTGAAAAAACCGCACTGAGAATGTAGCTGCAAACCGGATAATGCAGTCCTTTTGCCCTGCTGTCAATTGTGCCGTTGTATGTCTTGCAGTACAGATCGGTCTGTTCCGCGAGATGAACGCGACAGACTAAGGGGCGCACCTCCCAAACCCTGCACGATCCATCCGCTTCGTTCAGAAACACACAGGACCGGTCGGCATCGCTCTGATCATCCCATGTGGTTTCCCCGGTAAAATTTCCTTCCGTATCAAAACACATGTGTGTGAGCTGCCGCTTCAGTTTGCCGTAGTCGACGGCTATATCATGCTTGCCGCAATAGTTATGCAATAAAGCGGCCTCTTCATCGGTGCAGGCAACACACTGGTAGCAGCAATTCGAACAGCCTTTATGGCAGTAGACGGGGGGATACCCTTGCTCGGTATCCAATTTTGACTGGTGCTCGATCACTTCGTCAACGATACGCTGAAACTCACGTGTCCTGTCATTGCCGCACTGTAAATACTGTTGTGACCATCGTTTAAGCTGATCCCATATTTCCGCTGCCGGGATATCGTGATCGACTTCGAGAAGAAAACCGTAAAGGACGGGATAGCGTCCTTTCAGAATTTTATCATCCATCCATCGATGGGATTCGTTGCAATAGTGATTTCGTGATGTCATACCGTTTGCTCAGCATTCTCCCGCTGCAAAGGCTTAATCATTTTTTTCAGTCGCTTCGTATGATTCTATCTGTCCCGGGTCTTCCATTGCCAGAATTGCGAAGGGATTATAGGGAATATAGGCACATGGGCTTTGACCGATGGACTGCAGATCGTTGCGATGTGAAGTATAATATGCCCTGTACACCCTATCGCCCATGACTATATCGTCGTGTGGGAGCTCGTTCAGATCGGGGTATCCGGGGCGTTTGAAAAAACGGTCATAAAAGTAGATGCCGGAGAATGAGGTTTTCTCGCGTTTTTCAAGGTATTGTTCAAATAAAGATACTTCAATGCCGAAGGTGTCGCAGGCTTCCTGTACCGTCATGCCTGACTCAATATAACGCTCAATTTTCTCTATGACAGGAATGAAGCGCTCGCCGCTGGTTCTGCCTTTGAAGATAATCGGATGTCCTTGCTCTATTGTCGCCGCGATAGTCTTCTCGTATCGGGTAACCAGATACAGCGGATTTGTCTGCCAGCAAGATATATCGTCGTTTTTATAGTAATGATTTTTTAATAAACACCAGAAAAGTGTTATACCAACTATCGAAATAAGCAATCCAGATACTGCGTAATAGCGTGTCGTGTTCATTTCGTTTGGGTTTTGGGCGGATACTTTGCCTCTTCTTCGGACGCTGATTCTATCGGCCGCGATCGTGATAAGGCACCACATGAGAGGTACGACTGGCATGAAATAGCGTTCCCTGAAATTGTTAAACGGAACAAGCGGATCAACTGATTTGATAAGAAAAGTCAGAAGAACAAGGTAAGAAAAAATGATGATCGATATGGCCTGTAATCTGTTATCTCGGTATTTTTTCAGCAGATACATTGCGGCAATTATTGCTGTAAAAATCAATACGGTGAGGTAGATATCGTTTTTGTCCGGGTGATAACGATAGAACAGTCCCAGCAGGGACTGCATCGGAAGATTGTCGAGCGATTCAACGTGCGAGCGTATAACGCTGAGTCTGCCAAGTGTAAAGGGAGTAAACAGAAAATACAAAAGTGTTTCAGTCAGGTAAAAGGAAAAAAGTGTTGTACTGTATAATACAAGGTCTTTGATGTTTGAACGAATCGAGAAAACGATAAACATAAGCCCGGGTAGAACGAACATGCTGGATTCCGAGGCCATATACATGCAAAAAGTGCTCACTGAGGCCAGGATGATGAAAAGGGTATTGCTTCTTTCTTTTTCAGAATTTTTATCTTGAAGAAGAAACAATATGTGGATTGTTATGATCAGGTAGAGTGTTGCGAAAGTGGAAACACGGGGATGTGAACTGTCCTTCGCCATTTCAGGAAGAAAATTGAGCAGAAGCACACTTGTGAATGCGGTTTTGTCTGCGGTGAATCTGCCAAGAATCCTGAACAGCAAGAAAGACATTACAACGGTGGCAATTATCGGCGCAATATAGTAAACCAATGGTGAAGTGCCGAAAAGTTTTTGTGTCAAAACAATCGGCAATATCGTACCATAGCGCACATTACGATGAAAAAGTTTGATTGATTCAGCATAGGGAAAAATTTTTGCGTACTCCCAGCTTTCAGTCGGATCAGCTCCGCCGACACCCATGATCTGGAGTGTTGCCACTTTTATCAGGATCAGGAAAAACAGCAGTAAAATGCTGGTGCGATGTGTTTGAAAAAAACTTGTCACAGGGAATATCGGATCTTTTTTCATGGCAGTCCTTGGCGTATTCGATCTTGTCAAATATAAGCTTGTAACAGAGATACTCAATTGTTGTGTAGGTAACCCGCAAAATCAAGCCTGTATGGATATTACAGTATTTTTCGAAATTGGTCGAGATTCAGGTTGCAAAGATCATTTTATAGAATAATAGAGATCACATTTTTCTGTAAACGGAAATATTTTGCAATACTTTATTTTTTTATGAAGAGGCAATAGCGATTGGTTTTCATCATGGCGGCTTTCTCTTCTGATATGCGGTTGACATTAATTGCCGGGGATGTGCCTGTTATCCCGGTATTCATCGTTTGATAATGGTACTAATAAATTACTGAATACAACATAATTTGCCGGCTTGTCTTATGATGAAATTATCAGAGACACGGATGTGAGGGAACAATGAAAAAAAGTGTTATCGTTTTCTTGTGTTTTTTTTGTATAGTATCGCCGCTTGGTGCCGCTGAAGAGGTCTTCCATGCCGGACAGGGACAGGTTTCATTCGGCTTGTCGGGTCAATTTACAGAAGATTATTCTATTTTTTACGCTGCAGCCGATTATGGATATTTTTTTAGCAGCAAGTTTGTTGCCGGTGCCGGTTTGGGGGCTCATATCTCCTCTAATAACGCAGTCGTTGTCGAGCCGATGGCCTGGGGGCGTTTTTTTGTTATGAACAGAAAACCGCTGCTGCCCTTCGTCGGCCTCAACACCGGTTTTCTTTATTCTCCGGAATATACCTACCACAGTGACTATTCGGTTTTTTGCGATGCATCTGTCGATTCTTCCTTTCAGGGTGATACTGCGAAGGACAGTCTTGCCATCTGGCGAGTGACGCCGCAGATCGGCACCTATTATGCGATCGGTGAAAAAGTGATGATGCAGTTGACGTTCGGATACAACGTGCTGCTGCCGGTAAACGATTCACCGGCAGAGGGATACACGCTGAAGCGAACCGAGTATATTTCGCTGGCAATGGGAATATCCGTACTGCTGTAAGGGTAAACACGGACATGATCTGAATACGGCAATTGTTCCGCCCTTGTTATCTTGCCGGCAGGATGCGCAAGGAAGATGAAGGTGCCGTCGTCGCATTGCTGCAATCCGCTGTATATGGCACAGACAAATGCAATAAATTCATCCTCAGGCAAATGCGCTTTGTTGAAGCAAACCTGCCTCTGTCAAAAACGGAGCAGGCGGGAGAGGTCAGTAGACCGGCAGTTTGATTCCTGAAAGCCGTTGATACAATTCCACCGCATAACGGTCAGTCATGCCGCTTATGTAATCGGTGACAGAAAGAATTTTCTCGTAATCGCTGAGCGGCGCGAGCAGCTCGTTTGCATCCAGACTTTTGCATTCTATCTCGTGTCGTCTGAAAAAACGATGGGGGATAAGCCTGCGCAGAACCATTTCCTGCGGAGAGGCTTTTTTCGCAAGAACCGCGGGAATGAACAGCGAGAGCAGACCTCCGATGGTGCGATAGCCCGCCGATTCGATTTCGAGAACTCTTGTCGAATTATAGATGTTTTTCTGTGAGTACTCCTGAATTTCCCGGTATTGAGCGGCTACTGCGGTTTTTGTAATCAGAGGCACTTTCATCGTAGCGTCTGCGATTGCGTCGATATTATCAACGGCTGCATCGATTACGACCGAAATCAGCGCACTTATTGATGCTGAGCGCAGACGGGCAACGCGAATGTCCGTGTCATATTCTTTCTCGTCGTTATATTCGTTGAGTATGACAGCGATTGGACTAAGCAGCCGTTCCACTTCAGAGAAGGGAATTACTCCCAGATGATATGCGTCTTCAAGATCGACAACTGCGTAGCATATGTCGTCGGCGGCTTCGGCGAGAAAGGCCAGGGGGTGACGGTGAAAACGGTGACAGGCCTCGTCAAAGCAGGTCTTTCCTGAAAGAGAAAATGTTTCAGCAAAAAGATCTCTGTCCGATTTGAAATAGCCGTGCTTCTTTTGTGTCTGATCGTCTCCCTTGCGGTCGGCCGCCATTGATGAACAGGGATATTTGGTGAAGGCGCAAAGCGTCGCTATCGTGGGTCGAAGTCCGCCCGCTCTTTCCCATGTTTCCAGACGGGTGAGAATGCGAAAGCCCTGAGCGTTACCCTCAAAAAGAAGTAAATCCCTGCTTTCCCACTCGTCACAATCGGTGCCCGCAAGATTTTTTTCGATCCACTGCTGTATTGCATATTCGCCGGAATGTCCGAAGGGCGGGTTTCCGATATCATGCGCGAGGCAGGCCGTCGCTACGATTGTTCCGATATCGTAGGGGGTAATCTGCACTCCCCGGTCGACAAGAAAGTGTCCCAGCAGGTTGCCGAGAGAGCGGCCGACACAGGAGACTTCGAGCGAATGGGACAGCCGTGAACGCGCCTGGCCGGATGATGACAGCGGGGCGTAGGGGAAGACCTGGGTTTTATCATGCAAGCGTCTGAAAAAATTAGAATACATGATGCGGTCGTGATCCATGTCAAACGCAGATCTGCGGTCGTTGTGAACGCTTTGTCGTGTGTCGCGCAGCCTTCTGCTGTCGGTAAGCGTTTTCCAGAAATCAGGACTGGTCATGTATCCCCCCGTGAAAGTGTAAAGCGACAAGCCCTGTGCCGTTTCATCGGCATGATCGGGACGGCGATGAAATGGCAGCATTTTGTCGCGTAAAACTACCATATACCGCGTTGTATTTCGCGATTGAGATTACAAACTATTGTGCTTGACACATGATGCATATGCAGTATAGAAATGAAAATGTTTTTTATTTTTTTTGTAATTTGATTAACAGCTGTCCGGTGCCGTTTCGGATGGCAATTTTTGTGGCACCGGGGGACAGATGAAAATTGTTACACTCAAGGAGCAACCCTTTGCTTTGACAAATGGCGGCGATTTGCAGCTGTTTTTTATCGGAACGGGAAGCGCTTTTACGAAGACCAATTACCAGACCAATCTTCTTGTCATCAAGGGAAAGCATCATCTTCTTATCGACTGCGGGACCAAGACCCCGCAGGCTTTTCATGAGCTCGGCCTTCCGATCAGTTCAGTCGAGAATATTCTTGTTACTCATTCGCATGCCGATCATATCGGCGGACTCGAAGAACTGGCTCTGATGAGCAAGTATGTTGTGAAACGAAAGCCTAATATGATAATCAGCGAAGCGTATCAGTACATTCTCTGGGAGATGTCTTTGCGTGGCGGTGCCGCTTACAATGAAGAAAATGCCGGTGATATACTCTCGTTTCTGGATTTTTTCTCCGTTACACGACCAGTCGTCATGAACGGTTTTGACCGTGAGACCCTGACGGCGAATGTGGGATCAATCAATGTCAAACTGTTCAGAACCAAGCACATTCCCGATACATCGAGTGATTGGGCGAGCTCATTTTGGTCCTGCGGCGTTGTTATTGACGAGCGCATATTGTTTACAAGCGATACGAGATTTGACCCCGAACTGGTGCATTATTACAACAACCTGTATCCGCTTGAGGTGATTTTTCATGATTGTCAGTTCTATTCGGGCGGTGTTCACGCTTCTGTCGAAGAACTGGCGACTTTTGATGACTCGATCAAGAAGAAGATGTATCTTGTTCATTACGGTGACAATTTTGCCAATTTTGAGAGTGATGTCGCTTCGAAAGGATTTGCCGGATTTGCGAGGCCGCAGCAGTACTATACGTTTTGACGGACTTTCCGGTATAATTTTGATTACGGTTTGCATCACTCCGGAAATTTTCCGGCATCATTGATCAGGTGAGTGTTATTGATTTTGCGGAACGAATATGACATCCTATGAGACTTTAAAAAGAGGGGGATACCTTCTTCAGACTTCTGTCGGGTCCGTTCAGTTCGGCGTACCCCCCGAAACCATAAAAGACACGATGGTGACACCTGACGGTGTTCCCTCTTTTTTTGTGCTTCCATTCGATCTTTTTGACTGGATCAAGGGTATCAGCGTCGCGGAGATCGAGTTCCCGCTCTACTTTAATTACTTTGTGCGAAAAACACGCACCAATATTGTCTGTCAGCATGAACAGGTCGATCTTATGCAGAAGGTGCTTCAGGAAGCGCTTTTCGGTCCTGCTGAGATATCTGTTGAAGATGATTTCGATGAATGCGATGAAGATAAGGGATCTTTCGATCTTAAAAAAGAGATGGATCACTTTCGTTCAAGCTTCACCCTTGACGATCTGGTTGCCTTTCATGAGTTTGATGATGGTGTTGTCAGTCTGTTGTCACCGGGAAATGCCAGCGGGATTCAGATTAAAATTGACCGCAGCCGAGAATCTTTCATTGTCGTTGATGGTGAAGAGGCGATTTCGGTGCCGGGTTGTGTCGATTATCGCGCTTCGTTTCAGATCGGGGAGCGGCTGGTCGAACCCTATATCCCCCCCTTGTTCGGAATAACCTGTCTTGGCCCCAGCCATGGCTTTGACCCGACAGAAAATACCTCCGGGTTTATCATGTGGCTGAATCACGAAGGGGTTATGATCGATCCTCCCGTTGATTCAACGGAGTGGATGCTGCGTTCTAATATCAATCCGAAACTCATCGACAGTATCATTCTTACGCACTGTCACGCCGATCACGATGCCGGAACCTTTCAGAAAATACTCGAAGAGGGAAGGGTGACAGTCTACACAACCAAGACCATTCTAATGAGTTTTTTGCGCAAATATTCGGCAATGTGCGGTATGCCGGTTCCCCGGCTTTTAAGTCTTTTCCGTTTTCAACAGATAAAGATCGGTGAACCGGTCTTTATACACGGTGCCAAATTCACCATGTCGTATTCGCTGCATTCCATCCCGACTATCGCTTTCAGAATGGAGTTTCAGGGGAAATCTTTCATTTATACTTCCGATCACAATAATGATCCCATGAAGCATAAGGAACTTTTCGGCAACGGTGTTATCGATGAGCGGCGCTATAATGAGCTTCGATCATTTGACTGGGATGCCGACTTGATTTACCATGAGGCGGGTATCGCCCCGCTGCACACACCTATTGCCATTCTTGAGGCCATGCCGAATAAGGTGAAGAAAAAGATTGTCGTATATCATATCGCAAAGAAGGATTTTCCCGATCATTCTCATCTTCGCCTCGCAAAATTCGGTATTGAGAATACCGAGTATTTCTCGGTGAAGCCGAGCACTCAGATCGAGGCCTACAAGATACTCGGCATACTTAAACACATCGATTTTTTTCAGGATATTCCGATTCACAAGACCCAGGAATTGCTTACTATTATACGTGAAGAGCACTACCGCAAAGGCGAGCAGATAATTCACAAGGATACGAAAGGTGACAAGTTTTTCATCATTTATATGGGAAATGTCTCTGTGCGCAGCGGTGATTTGAAGAATACGAAGGTGTACGGGTCTTATGACTATTTCGGTGAGGTAGCGCTTATTACCCGTCAGAACAGGGCCGTTGATATTTTTGCCGAGACGAATGTTGTTTTGTATACAATTCAACGCGATGAATTTCTCAGCTTTATAGCCGGAACCGAGTTCGAGACGACGCTGAAGCGTCTTGCCCGGATCCGCACTTCGGAAACATGGGATCTTCTTTCATCGAGTCCGTTTTTCAAGTACTGCTCCGCAACGCAAAAGACCTGGCTTGAGTCGATGTTTGTTCCCGTTTGTTTTGAGGGATCGGGTGTGATCATGTCTGAGGGTGATGCGGTAAAACAGATATATATAATCAGATCCGGTGAGGTCGTCATGACACAGAAGGGCAAGGAGCTTGCCCGTCTTGGACATGGGGATGTTATCGGTGCGATAACAAACGTTTATCACCATACACCCGTCAATTACACCTTTACACATTCCGGCACGGTAATGGCGTACGCGATGCCGGATGACGAAATTTATCGTTTTGCCGATCGTAATCCGGGTCTTCTGATGAAGATCAATTATTCTTTTTAGTAAAAATTTTCGTAATCCCCCTTTTCTTCCCACAAAACTGCCCAATATTATGAATACTGCGTTTCGGGTTTTTAGTGTTTTTTCAAAAAAAATCTAAAGCTTTTTTCAAAAAATACGATGAATAGGATGTAAACCGGACGCGACTGCTTTCACTCAGCTAACTTTCAGATGTGTTCAGGGCAGCGGTGGACGGCAGTTTCAGACATAGCAACAAGGAGGTTGATATGTTAGCAGCAATTGCAGGTGAACGGATTCACACTCAGTATTCTCCCATCTTTTCTGCCAGAGACACAACCCAGAGAGATAATGAATCCAGGGAACCAGATTTTTTGCAGTCCAGAGAAATATCTGTTCTGGCCGACAAGTTCAAAAACAGTGGCATCTTTACTGATGAAGCATCGAAGATTCTTGCCGAGAACATAATAAAGGGAACGATAGATTTTCTGGCTTGAGCGTTACTGTCGAAATGAACAGTACGCTGTTATTACTACCTGAGCCGCATCGTTTGATGCGGCTTTTTGATGTTCATTTTTGAAGTTCCTTGATCACCGATTCGATTGATAATTCCTGTACTAACAGATCACGTAGTCCGAAAGTATCGGATATTTCCCGTATCAAGGCCGCCAGCTCGATTTGCTCTGTATCGCATTCCAGTTCCATGTCCGTAGGAGAGAGACGTTGAAGAAGTTTAATACCTTTTCTGCCGCTAATATCACAGGGGCTGCTTGTCGTTACCGTTAATATCTTTTTTACTCCGAAAAAATTACGTAATTGTGCAATAGCATCATCAAAAATAAGTTCACCGTGGTTAATGAGAATAACTCTGCGAGCCAGTCTTTCCACGTCATCAAGATCGTGGGTGGTAAGAATAAATGTGACTCCTGCGCGATTCATTTCCTCGATAAACTCACGGATGCGATCTTTTGCAACGACATCAAGGCCGATGGTCGGTTCATCAAGAAAGATGATGCGGGGATTGTGCAGCATTGCCATAATGAATTCGCATTTCATACGTTCGCCGAGAGAGAGATTTCTTGTCGGTTGCATCATTTGTTCGCGAACGCCCAGCATTTGCGATAATCGGTCAAGCGTCTTGTGATAATCATTGTCCGCAATGCGATAGATTGCCTGGTTCATCTGAAAAGAGTCGACTGGGGGAATGTCCCAGACAAGTTGCGATTTCTGTCCGAATACGGCTCCGATTTGGGATACGTATTTTTTCCGCTGTTTCCAGGGACAAAGCCCCAGGATCGAAACTTCGCCGCTGGTAGGGAAAAGGACGCCTGTGAGTATTTTCAGAGTTGTTGATTTCCCGGCACCGTTAGGTCCGAGAAATCCCACTAACTCGCCTTTTTCAATTGAAAAATCGATTTTATTCAGTGCATGAACTTCACTCATCTTCCGGTGAAAGATACTCTTTACAACTTCAGAGAAATTACTCCCTCTGTTGTATGTTTTATAGACTTTCGAAAGACCCCGAAC
>JAEWVL010000019.1 GCA_023396665.1 Spirochaetota bacterium | reverse complement strand
CCTCCAGTTGAAAGGCACCATGGTCATTTTTTAAGGGGGGTCAGCATACCGTTTTTAGGGGGGTCAATAAAGTGATTTTGAGGGGGTCAGTATTTTGAAAAATGACAAGTCCAGTAATTAATCAACTTCCCGGACTCCTAGAGCGGTTTACGAAATAAATAGCACAATACATCAAAAAAGAGTATTAATTTGAAACAATTGTCATAAAATGTCAGAGAAACAGGAGGCATTTATGGCATACTCAGCTGATTTTCGTCAATTGGTATTAGATGCTTACAAAAAAGAGCACATGAAAAAGGCAGAAATATTAAGACTCTTTAAAATCAGTAGAACTGGGCTGAACTACTTAATCGAGCTTGAAGAAGAAACTGGAAACATTGCTCCTCGAAAACACGGAGGAGGACGACCGTCTGTATTTTCATTAAAAGATATAAAAAAAGTAAAAGAACATTTAGAGAAGAACTCAGATGCAACCTTGTCAGAATTAAATGATCTCGTAGGTAATAAAGGCAGCCTAACTTCGGTATTTCGAATGGTCCAAAAATTAGGATACAGGTTAAAAAAAACTTTTTAGGGCAATAGAACAAAAGCAAAAGGTAATAGCGCAAAAAAGAGATCAATGGAAAGAGTTTTCGAAAGGAATAAGTGCGAAAAACCTTGTTTTTATCGATGAAAGTGGTATTCAAAACAATATGACCCGCTTATATGGAAGGAGTCTTCGGGGAGATCGAGTTTATGAGTCCGTTCCGGGTCGAAGTTGGACAACGACGACGATACTGTCTGCAATACATTTCACTGGAAGAACAGAAAGCATGATGGTCAGTGGCGCAACAGATGCAGCTGTATTCCAAGTCTTTATATCAAAAGTGCTCTGTCCGAAACTGAAGAAAACGGATCTTGTAATAATGGATAATCTGCCTGCTCATAAAGGGCCAGAAATTAGAAAAGCCATTGAACGCCGAGGTGCAAAATTACTATATCTGCCACCTTATAGTCCAGATATGAATCCAATTGAGAAAATGTGGTCAAAGGTTAAGGCTTATTTGCGCAAGATTAAAGGTAGAAGCGAAGAAGAGATAACAAAGGCTTTAGCCGAAGTGTTACGAGCTATTACAAAAAAAGACGCTTTGGGTTGGTATACTTCATGCGGTTATGTATTAATTGATTCGTAAACCGCTCTAAGTTTTTTCAAATTACCAAAAAATCTGATGGCTCACCAACAAAACAGCCCTCTTTTACATTATACATACAGAGGTAACAATTATGACTGATTCACAGATAGACTACATCAACAGCGAGTACAAGCTGTGCCCAGATCGGATCCTGCGGCTGAAAAAAACACTTGCACTGAATATTCACAGAGAGGGCTCCGATCTTATTCAACTGAAAAAAGCGAAAAATTATTCGATCGTTAAACATCGGTGAGTAGATTAACTTCCAGAGTTTTTAAATCGCACACACCCGCCTTATAACCGGACGTATCAGTTTGAGTGGTAGCACAAGATACACAGAGAAGAATATATTAGACCTAAGCAAAGACCGCGAAGCAGAATTACATTAATTTCTCAGAAAAGAGAATACCCCCCCCCCGGGGGCCGAAGTGCCACTCCCGTAGGGCAGGAGGCCCAGGTAAAACGCTGATGCCAGGAGGGCATCATGAAGCGTTTTACAATGCGTGCAGCTTTCGAAGCCCGATGCGTAAGCATCGGCTCGAAAGTTCTGCACGCCAGCCCCTCTGGCGTTTGAAGAGCGCGCTTTTCTTCGTCCCTTCTTTTTCGCGTAAAAAGAAGGGACACCCAACTTCGATTATAACAAACCAAATACCCACCGCGGAGCGGGAATAAAAGACAATCCCACAACATTGAAAGAAAAGAAAAGATTACCCGCGAAGCGGGAAAAAAGAGACAAACTCACAACAGAGAAAAAGAAAAAAACACAGTTCAAATCATCCCAACCGCCTCTTCAGCCCTCAGCACCTTCGCGAACACGCCGTCAAGAGCGGCCATGAATGCTGTGTGAACATTTGCTGCCGCAACTGTTTCACCGGCAAATACCAGATCACGCGTGGTACAGGCGTCATGAGCGACAATACAACTGAATCCGCAATCCGCCGCCGCACGTACGGTCGAATCAACGCACATGTGAGACATCATGCCGCAAAAGACAATGGTGTCAATATTCGCCTCACGCAGAATTGCCTCAAGATCGGTGGCGACAAACGAGTTCGGCATGTTCTTGATGATTACCGTTTCGCCGGCAAGCGGCGCAACACACTCATGTATCAGCGAGCCCTCACTGCCCTCGAGAAAGAAAGTCGCCCCCTCATACGTTGAAATATGTCTCACGTGCACGACAGGCAAGGCCTTTGCCCTGGCAGCGGCAAGCACCATCGCAGCCTTATCCGCAGCCGCGTGTGTACCTGCAAGCTCGTGTCGTCCGCCGGGAAAATAATCGTTCTGAATGTCAATAATGACCAGCGCTGTTTTCATATGATCTCCTCATCTGTAAATTCAAATGAGTGATAGCACAAATCAATTGCCTTGTACATGGCAGATCGGCAATATTTTCATGCGAATCGACAACCGAAACCCGGCAGATATAAACGGCGTGCGGCCTTTATCGCAATACGTCGTCGCGAAAGCTCCGGCGATAGGCACCGGGAGACACGTTCATGATGCGTTTGAAGAGGCGTGAGAAATGAGAGCTGTCGTTGAATCCCGACCGTGCGGCGACTTCATCGACGGGAAGACTCGTATCGCGCAAAAGAAGCGCGGCCTTGCCCGCACGCAGCCGGTTTACATAGTCGATAACCGGATACCCGGTTGCAGAGCGTACAAGCCGTGTCAGTGTGGTTCTGTTCGTATCGAATCGGCGGCACAGTTCATCGAGACGTATACGTTCATGGGCAGAGCAATTGAGATGGTGAACGATTCTGCCCGCGAGCGAATCGTCGAGATTTTGCAGCAATGATTCATTACTTAAGGTGTGGTACATTTTAAAGATCAAAAATAATATTTCAAGCAGACAGGCGCGGCTGCGGCAGGGCCAGTAGCGATCGCGTTTTTGCGCGATTTCAGCGTCATAGTCCAGCATCAGCCGTCCGATTCTGCCGGCTTCGGCGGGCGAAAGCGCGAGCACTCCGGTGCTGTGCCCGTCGCGAAGCACAAACGCGGAGAGATAATCGTAGTCCTGTTGCTGTGTAAAAGAGAGATTCGCCCGTGAGTCCCTGAGTGCGGCAGCCGTAAAAGCGCTGTTCACCGTCGCCGGATGAAAGAAAAGCTCCAGCTGTTTCCAATCGACACACGAGTCGAGTGTACAGCTGTCACTGTCATTGAAACACAGAGCCGCGGGCGCGTTTACCGAGTAGTTACCCGCCGCGGTTTTAAGTAGGCACGAGCCCCTCTGCACGAGCACGAGACGGTAAAGCTCCGATGCCGGATACTGCGCCGATACGTCCTCATACGAAAGCGATTCATGCCGGTCCATATCCCCCCTTGCGAAACTGCAATCAGAATGCGCTTTTGAGAGCCGATTTGGCTGCACTTTTGTATGAGGGAAGTTTTTTTGTAAACACGACCTCTCTGGTGTTAAAGCCGAGATCCCTGTCGACGATGAAATAAAAAGTCGATTTGATCTCGCACACCTGCTCTTTGTCTTTTAACGCGGGAGCGGCTTTGAGCAGATCATCGTAGACGAGCGCGATATTGAAATCGGAGGTGATGGTTTTTGAAAACTCTAGATTTTTCGCCGTATTGGCGTTCATAACGAAGGCCTTGTTGACATACACCTTTGATTTTATCGATGCCAGCAGCAGCGGCTTTCGCTCGGTCTGGGGATACTCAATCTCGGCGAAAAGTTTCAGTTTAATCTTCTTCGAATCTATTCCGGTAATCTCCACTGAAGAGGGCTTCACCCTGATATCGGGCATATCCTCCTGTGCGCAGAGCATGGCGGCAAAAAAGCAGAATACGAGAATTGATGCGGATACGAATTTCAGCGCTTTCATACGTTCTCCAATTATGAATGATAATATCTATACAATAAACCCGGTAAGAGAAACCATTCAAAGTTATAATATTAGTGATTGACAAGCAAAAAAAAAATACAAGACTATCTGAAAAATTGACAACTGACTCTGACGACACCTGCCGCCGATTCCCCTTTCCCCTTTGTCTTCACCTTGAAAGAGCCGGATGCCACATCAAAATCAACGGAATATCCCGAATACAGCTTCGCCCCTCATTGTTCTCCCGATGGCACGCTTCGGGCGGCTTTGTATCGGAGATTCTCTTTACCCAAGAGGAGGTCACAACGATGCGAATAACGGAAATTGAACTCTATCACGTACAGGTGCCGCTGAAAAAGACTTTTTATCCCACATGGATACCCGGCTATCCGCAGACACACAACGGCTTTACCCTTGTCAGGCTTGTGACAGATGACGGTATCGAGGGCTATGCGGCCGGTTCGGCGCTCGGCTTTGAGCGGCAGGGTCTGGGCGATCTCATAGGGGGATACCTTCTCGGCGCCGATCCCAACGACATCGAGTCAGTTCAGAATCTTCTGAAACAGGCGGGCATACTCGGCTGGCGCAATTTCTGGATAGAACCCGCATGCTGGGACATAATCGGAAAAAGCAAGGGCAAGCCGGTTTACGAACTGCTCGGCGGCGATGCCCGCCCCATAGAGGTCTACTGTTCGACGGGCGAAATGCACGAAGCCAAAAAGCGTGTCGATGAACTGCTGGCAATAAAGGAAAAGGGCTTCAAAACCGCCAAGCTTCGGGTGAAAAGCAGAACCTTACAGGAAGACATCGCGAATATCGAAGGTATTCGCAAGGGGATAGGCGATTCACTAAAACTCGGCGTCGATGCGAACCAGGGCTGGCTGGTCACGATCGTCGACAAGATTCCCGCCTGGGACCTCAAGCGCGCCGTCGAATTTTCAAACGCCTGTCAGGCGAACGACATCGACTGGCTCGAGGAGCCGCTCGACTCGCGCAACTACGACGATAATGCCGCACTGAAAAAAGTATCGAAAGTGAAGATCTCCGGCGCCGAACTCAACTACGGCTGGGACGAGATCAAGATCATGTTCGAGAAAGACTGCTTCGACATCTATCAACCCGACGCGACCTTCGCCGGAGGCATCGCACAGGTAAAGAAAGTGATCGATGCCGCACATCAGCACGGTCGCGAATATTCGCCGCACACATGGACCAACGGCATCGGCTTCTACGTCAACTGGAACCTCGTGCTTGCCGACAGGGGAAACATGCTGCCGCTCGAATACCCGCTTGAGGAGCCGTCATGGGTACCCGAACAGCGCGAGGGCATCATCGCCCCGATCATTCCCGACAAAGAAGCGATGCTCGCCCCCTTTACAACACCGGGACTCGGCTTTGAAATTGACCGCAAGCTGCTGAAAAAATACGGCCGCCGCTTTTTCAGAATGACCGAAACGTCGCAGAAAATTCAGGTGATAAAACAGAAGGGACTCAGAACCGCGCTTGAACTGAAAAAAAGAAAAGAGGCCCAGTGAGGGGACTTTGTCCGGGATTTTGCATGAAAGAATAGTCCGCCGAAAGGCGGACTATTCTTTCATGCTCTCGTCAAACACAACCGTGCAGTTTCTGTTTTTGTTTTTACCATGGTACAGAGCGATGTCAGCTTTCTTGATAATTGTTTCACAGGTATCACCGGCCCTGGCAAGCGACAATCCAAGCGTTACGCTCAGCTTAAGAAACAAACTGTTAAAACTGTAGTTGCCCGTTTCCACAGTTTTCCTGATTCGCTCCGCGAGACCGAAAGCCCGCTCGCCGTCAGTTTCCGGCAGCAGAATAAAAAATTCATCACCGCCCCACCTGACAATGACATCATAGGTTCTTACGGATTTTCTGATACCTTCCGATACCGCCTTCAGAACAAAATCACCGCAATCATGCCCGTAGCGGTCGTTAACGTTTTTGAAAAAATCAATGTCCACGGCGATCAAAGCGAAAGCGGTTCCGGTTCGATTGTACCTAATGATCTCATCCTGAAATCGCCGCTCAAAATATCGCCTGTTGTAAAGACCGGTTAAATCGTCCGTCATCGACAAATGCTCAAGCTCCTGTCTGCGCCTGGTTCCGCTGATTGCGACGGAGATCATGATATATGAAATAAAAATAATCACCGTCGAGATGACGAGCTTGATGAACTCGAACAGGGGTTCCGTTTTCTGCAAACTGTAAATGACAAATAAAAGAAAGGTCAGTAACGGAAACGTTGTCAAGACGGGCGTATGCTGATTCAATATGTCGAGAATTTCCCGAAGCGGCTTTTTCAGATAGCGCCCGATCAGCGGCAGCAGCACCAGTTCAAGAAGCATACCCACAAGAATAAAGAGCTGCGGAAGAGCGGGAGAAAAAAAACCATCAACATACATGAAGACAAGAAAGACGAGCTGCGAGAGAGAATAGATCATGTAAAAAACAAATATTTTCGCCTGAATCGTTTCAGCAAATACCAGTATACAGGGAACGATATAGAGAGAACCCATTAAGTAGCTGTCGACCAGAGGATGCATGTTAAGCGGCTTTGTGAGCATTCGCAGAAAATAAATTACGAGCCATGTCAGCAAAAACACGATTACCTGAAACAGAGGTTTGCGTCTCGGCGTTAAGAATATATAAAGCAGTATGATATTCGTAGCAAGAAACAAAGTCCTGTTCAGAAAAAACATTGTCATTAATGAATCAGGCATTGTGACTCCGGCATCAGGGTAACACGATCACAGTTCTGAATTAATGGCAGCAAACCGGGCCGAATTGTTACAGAAGAAATGTTCGCGAACAGCATACATGCGATTTTTATCTTTCTGCAGATTTTGTCAACAAAGAAGCTCGATTACAGCATTTCACGATCTGTTGAAACGCAAGCGTGTTTATGGTTGCAATTTGTCCGTGTATCCCCCCGCATGGGAAAAAAACGGAGTGTCGCCATGTTCGGTCCATTCGGAGAATACGTCATACCATGGTACGGTCGCGAACTTGCGCGTATCGAGAAAATCGAGCCGCAAAACGAGACACAGCGCATCGCGCTGCTGACCCGCGTCGAGGACCTGCGCGTCGAAATCGAAGATCTGGCCGACGAGGGTTTTCACGCGCTCAGCGCCGAATTCGACAAACAGCACAGG
>JAEWVL010000495.1 GCA_023396665.1 Spirochaetota bacterium | reverse complement strand
GCTCATCCATTGTGCCGAAGCCGCCCGGGAATACGACAATGGCCTTGGCATAGTACAGAAACCAGAGTTTTCTCATGTAGAAATAATGAAACTCAAGATTAAGATCGGGTGAAATATAGGGGTTGGGTTTCAGTTCGAAGGGAAGATTGATATTGAGCCCGATGGTTTTTTCGCCGGCACGTGATGCTCCCTTGTTTGCCGCTTCCATGATCCCCGGACCGCCGCCAGTGCAGATATGAACTTTTTTCTCAGGATCAGAGATTTGTCTGGACCAATCGGCCACCAGATAGGCGAGCTCATCGGCAGCCTGGTAGTATTTGGAACATTTATCATCGCCTTCGGGTTTTATTCGGGCCGAACCGAAAAAGACGATTGTGTGATTGATATTGGCTTCACGGAGGATGCGTTCGGGATTGATGTATTCACTGAGAATTCTGATGGGACGTGCTTCGCGGGAGCGCATGAAATCTTCGCTGAGATAGGCAACGGGCGCTTTGTCAGGCATAGTATCTCCTTTTTCGTACCATGTTCAGTATGGATCCATCGGTTGTGTCTCCGACGCTGGTGCTTAACACCTTTTTTTTGTCGATCAGATCGATATTCAGCTTGTCCATGAATGAAAGTATTATTTTAAGGCCGGCGCCGATGCCGTTGAGGGCAATTTCCCTTCCGTTGACGCGAACCTGCAATTTTCTCTCTTCGGCTTTCTTAACGTAATTGAATATTTCTTCTTTATAATTTTTTGATTCTTTATCGGGTATGAATTTCAACATTTTTTCAATGTCAAGCCCCTGTCCGTGGTCAATGATCGTCGCATCGAAGGAATCGTAGCTTAAATGGTATCGAATGGTGATTTCATGGCTTTCGGTCAGAGAGTGTTTGACGTTGTGTTTGATGAAAAGGGTTTCCTGCACGGCATTCGTAATGGCTTCGTCCATCGCAAGAACAATCTCATCACATTCGTCTTTCGGAAAACCCATCTGTTTGAGGTCGCGTATCAGCGAATCGATGACCGTTCTGACAACATAGGTGTCAGCCTTGAAGCTATCGAGAAAGTTTATTTCTGTGGTACTTCTCAAAGTCTCAGGGGACATCAATTTCCTGCCTACGAAGGAGATAAAACGTTAAAAACATCAATCGGGTAAGCTCAAAAAATAACATACTCAATTTTCATAAAAATAAAACAGAAAACGCCGTTTTTTCGAGGCGACCATATTAAAAATAGCGTTGTGGCTTTTCACGAATTACTAGTATTATCGATACTATACTGCTTTGTGTAAATAACTTTTTGTTATCAGGTGCGACGGCGATAAAAAAACACAGCAATGATCGTTCTTTTGTCAATTGAGCGCTATTACTGTTATTCCGATACCCGCTTCTTTCAAAAGATTCAAAGAAAGGGGATCCGCGTACGATTCGGAGCAGTAAATGTGTGTGATTCCGCTGTTTATCAGCATTTTCGCGCATATTACGCATGGTTGTGTCGTTACGTAAATAACTGAATTTTGAATGGCGACACCGTAGCTTGCCGCCTGTACAATAGCATTTTGTTCGGCGTGAACGCCACGGCAAAGTTCGTGATTTTCGCCCGAGGGTATGTTGTAGAGATTTCGGATACAGGTGGATTCGGTACAGTGCTCGCAGTTAACCGGAACACCATTGTAGCCGGTCGCCAGAATTCTCCGATCGCGAACGATAAGCGCTCCCACCTGGCGTCTGAGACAGGTGGATCTGGTTGCGACGGCGGCGGCAATTGTCAAAAAGTAGGTATGCCAGTCTGGACGCATGCTTAGCTCCTGTCGGGATGTATTTCTGAAGCCTTTCTGCCGTTTAATTTTGAATAAAACACGATTTCTGAGCCGCTTAAATTAAAAATGGCTACGTCTTCTATAATGGTAAGTCCAGTTCAATCTCAGGTTCTGTAGCAATAGTCAATTTCGCCGTATATTGTATTCGTTTTGTAAGATAATATGTCAATCCGACCGGGCGGCGTTTTTTTGATGAAAAATTCAGACTCATATAGACTGTCTGTGGAGCATCTTTATCAATTTGTATCGTTTCGCCCCTTGTATTGAAGTATCCGCTTTCACAATCACCCTCATCGGAACACACGCGTACAGAGATGCTTTGCGGGGGGAAGGTCAGTTCCCTCGGTTTATCCGCTGACAGTTCAAGAGAAAAGATGTAACCTTTCGCGCTTTGCACGGAAGAGAAATTGTAGCCGATGCCCGCCACAGAGACACTTCGGAAATTATTGCTGTTTGGACGTCTTTTGAGATTTTCCGCGAAAAAGAAAACCCCGACCAGAAGCACAAGATTGACCAGAAGGACAATCCGCGAAAAATTACGTTTCTTCGCCGTCTGCGGTGAAGGCTCGCCCGACTGTATTTGCGCGAGTTTTTTCTCGAGCGAATCTGAGAATCTTGTGCGGTCAGCCATATCGGGATTCCTTTAAACCAGCAGCTCTTTAATATAGTCTTCAGGTGACAGTATTTTCCATCCGCCCCTGCCGTCGAGCAGCAATACCGCATCGTGATAATGCGCAAGCTGCGGTCTGTGCCCGACTGATATGTAGGTGACAGACGATGCACTCAGTTTTGTATAAATCAGACGTTCGTTTTCAACATCGAGAGCGCTTGTCGCTTCGTCAAGTATGGCGTAGTCCGGTTTCGCAAAAAGCAGACGTGCAAAAGCGAGACGCTGCTGTTCACCGAGAGAGAGTGTTTCGTTCCAGTTCACCGACGTGGAAGTCAGAATGTCGGGATTGGTCTTAATTTGAGCGGACAGCTCGGGCAGATTGACCGTGTCGAGAAGATTGATGACACGGTTCTGATCAGCATCACGTTCCGTGTAAGGATACAATAACTGTTCCTTGAGTGAACCAAGTGTGATATAGGGTTTCTGCGGTATAAAAAATATCTGTTTGTTCTGCGGGTACCTGATAATACCGCTTCCCGAACGCCACAGTCCCGCAAGCGTTCGTACGAGAGAGCTTTTTCCGCTTCCCGAAGGCCCGGCTACCAGCAGGCGTTTTCCCGCAACCTCGTTAGTCGAAAGCGCCTTGATAAGATTTTTTTTGAAGTCGGGGGTAAACAGATCAAGATTTTCGATGGAGTAGTTGTCGGCGGCGACGAGTTCGACTTTATTTCTGTCCGCGAGTCCTTCGGCGGAACGTATCCCCGTTGCCCGGTCGAGAACGGTCTCGAACGAACCAAGCCGGTTTGTCGCTGCTGCGTACGAGGATATATCGTTGAAATACACGACGATGAAGGAAAGTGCGTCGAGAATCATACTGAATGCGAAAGCGGCCTGGTACATTTTTCCGAACTCGATCTGCTTGGAAAAATACAAAGGCGCAAGTATCATATAGGGAAGAAGGACTACCATGTAATTGTAATATTTGGTGAAAACCCGTAAATTTCGCTGCCATCCGATAAGGCGGTTGAAGTTGCGAACAATTTCGGTGAAACGCTCCTTAAGCGTGTTTTTTTCGCTCTGTTCGCCCTTGTAAAAGGCGATGGATTCAGCGTTATCTCTCGTATGAACAAGCGCATAGCGGTAATTCGCTTCGAGTCTGAGCTGCTGGAAATTGATTTTGAAAAGCGGACGTCCGATAAGCACTGTCAGAATCGTGCCGCCGACGGCGTAGAGAAGCAGCACCTGTGTCAGCAATTTCGAGATCGAGAGCAGCACGAAAGTGAATGCGACAAGGTCGATCAGCGATCCGAGAATTATCAGCAGAAAACTTAAACTTGTCGTGGTGAAGGATCTGATATCCTCCGCGATACGCTGATCGGGATTGTCGATGGCTTTGCTGCTGTGAATTTCGAAGTAAGCGCGGTTTTTGAAATAATTTTTTGTAAAAAAATCGGTCAGGTATTTTCTCCAGTGAATGCCGAGTTTGCCCTGAACCCAGGGGTAGAACACGACGATCGGCATGGCCACCACATAGACGAGCAGGTGAAACTTAATATTGTCCCAGAACGAATTGGCGTCCATCTGCTGAAGAGCGGTCTGCCAGAAACGGCCGACATAACTCAGAATAACGTTTATGCCGCTTACCATCATCGCCAGCGTCAACAGAACGAAAAGAAGAAGCCAGGCGTAGTTACGCCCTTTGACCTTTTTGTGAAACAGCAGGTAGAGCAGCGGAAAGGCGGCGATACTGCCATAAAAATAAAAGCGCAAATTGCCGCCTGAGATTTTGCTAATCCATTCGACGAGACCCGGTGTATATTTTGTGAGAAGCTCAGGCATGGCGTAATTAGCCAGAGTAATGGATCCGAATACGAGAAAATAGAGAAGAGACGAGATGAAGCATATTAAGAAAAATACAAGAACGGCGAATTTTTTGGAACTTCCCTTTGCGACTGGAAACCAGTATTGATGCACGAGTCTCGAGTATCTGACCATGGGGGCGAAAAAATCCCGTACTTTTTTCATATATTCGTTATGCTCCGTTTGTATAAATCTGTTACAGTGTAGGTTCGCACTTCATATTTCTGTTTGACAACTCTTTTTTATGTATCAGCATACATTGCCAGGTTTGCAATGTATGAAATGTCGCTATCCTGAAACTGTGGAGCTTTGATGCCGCTGATACCCTATGATGTCGATGTGACGGCAGAACTTCTGCTGGCGAAGGATGCACCTGTGATGGAGACGACCCTGATGCGCGAGCTTGACCGTCTCGGCTGGCCGTCCGACGAATCACAAAGTCTTTTTGTGCGGCATTTTTCGCTGTTTCATGTGCTTTATCGAATAAAAAGCGATTATGGGCGACGCGGATTTTATATGCATATAGATACGATGCGTATCAGGCTCCTGGCGCTTCCGTCGGGGGGATGCGAGAATTACGATCCGCATAGCGGGAAATTCTGCGCTCTTCGTGATTGCACGCGCCATCGTATAAAGCGGGGTATTGTACCCGATTACTTTACATCGTTTTATCTCGATAAGACCAATATCGCCTTTGAATCTGTTATTAACACCAGATACATTGATGCGCTGATTTATTTCGGCTGTAACAAGCGAAATGTGGACGAGGCGCTTCGTTTTTTTGGACTTTCATCGCCGGATAAGAAACTTGCAGCGGCGGCGTATTACAGGCTTGCGAAAAAGTGCCATCCTGATCACGGTGGCAGTGAAGAAACGATGAAACTGCTTAACAGCCATTATGCGGTGTTGAAACGCTGTTTTTTTTGAAGTTTCATTGATATGATTTCCTTAGCCCGGAAGATGTTCAACGATGTAGCGTTTGATAACGGAACGTGCCGCATCAGAGAGCTTGCTGAATTTGAAGGTTATATATACAATTTTCTTGTCGCTGACGTTTTTTTCGGAAATAATCGTCCCCTGGCAATGTATGGTGAACTCGTCGACGACGAATTCTATATTCCAGTCTTCGCCGCTTCGCAGTTCATGTGAAGACTGAAAGGTTACTTCATGTTCCGCGAGGCGTATGATCGTTCCCTGATGCTGCCGTTTGCTCACGTCTTTTTCGTCAACGAGGGAGCAGGGTGTCAGTGTGCTCACGTAGGGCAGCCGAACTTCGGCTCCACGTTCGAATGTTTCGGGTCTGACAAGATAGACAAACGAATCTTTTGAGCCGGCACAAAGCGTGTCAAATGTGTATTCCGCATCGCCCGAGCGCCACAAATAGCAGTGAACTGTCTCGTTAACCGGTAGCGCTCCCAGTTCGGCGGGCAGTCTGAAAAGTTTCAGTATCAGGTACTGTTGTTTGTGTGTGGCCAGTTTGCCGAGAAAAAAACGGTTTTTGTCTGTGTAAAAGAAAATAAAATGTCCGGCTTCAAGCAATTCCGGAGATTGGAGCGGTTTGCGTATTTCAGCGTTCAGGTAGAGTTTTTCGTAGGTGATGACAATATCCTTCATTATCTTCACCAGCATTTCCGGCTCATCCTGTTTCGAATTTTGCACGTATTTGATGAAACTGCCGATCGATTTTTCAAAAAGTTCCGATGATTTGAAAATGTCAGAGGGTGTCGGAAGCTTGATAATGCGGATCATACCGTTGAGTATACGATACTGGTAGTTTGTCAGTCCTTTCTGCTTCGCCCTGAAAAGTATGTACTGGTTCTCGTGTTCTTCGCTTTGGTTGCGAATCAACAGAAGCCGGATAAAAACGAAAACGAGAATGATCAGCACAATGATGAAAATTATGAGTATCAGCTCGGTGCTGGTAGGGATACGCCATCGCAATCCGAATATGGTTTCAATGTACATGGCATACCTCCGTTTATTGCGATTGGCAAAGGGGGGATGGTCGCTGTGTGCGTTCGTTGCGGCAGCAGAGACAATATACCAAGCCTGTAAAAAAAAACGAATAAAAAAGTCATGCAAAGCGTTACTGACTGTCAGTTCACTGTTTTTACGGGAAACCGCTAAGCGAAATGGCGGGTGTAAGGACTTGACGTTTGCTGTTGCGTTGTTAGATTGAATAAAACGATCGGGAAGAGAATATGAAGAAAAATACAATGCAGTTATTTCAGGATCTTTCCTACCGGACCTCTGACGGTTCGTTTCTGAGTCTTGACCTTTGCTCATCGCAGACGGGCATCAGCATTCATGATCTGCAGAGTGCGCTCGAAGACCTCAAAGAAATGGCCTATGCAATAGAAACGGAAGAGGGGATGCAGATTACCGAAAAGGGGAAACTTGAGGCTCGTGCGCTGTGGGTCGACTGATTGCCGGTCGAAGAAGGATATCTCGGAAACCCGGCCAATGAAAAAGACTCCGGAAAGGAGTCTTTTTCATTGGTGTATGGTGTCAAAAATAGACGAAGACGAATGCTTATTTTCTTTTTTTTGCCATCAGGGCGCACATAATCGCTTTTTGAATGTGCAGTCTGTTTTCCGCCTGATCGAAAACAATTGAACTGTCAGATTCCATCACCTCGTCGCTGATCTCCTCTCCACGGTGAGCAGGCAGACAGTGAAGAACTTTCGCTTCGGGGCATTTTTCCTGCATGAGCTTTGCACTGATGCAGTAGTCCTTGAAAATGATCTTGCGTTGTTCGGCTTCATCCTCCTGTCCCATGCTAGCCCATACATCTGTATAAAGATAATCCGCATTTTCCGCGGCATTTTCTATCGATTCCGTCACATCAATGCTTGATCCGCTTTGTTTCGCGATGGTGCGGGCTTCGGCGCATATCTCCGCTTTCGGCTGGTATGCCGAAGGGCAGGCGATGACAACATTGACTCCGAGAAGTGCGCCGCAAAGCATCAGCGAGTGTGCCATATTGTTTCCGTCACCGATATAGACGAGCTTTTTGCCCGAAAGCTTTTTGTCGCGTTCGAACATGGTGAAGTAGTCCGCCAGCGCCTGGCAGGGATGGTAATCGTCGGTCAGTCCGTTTATTACCGGTACCGAAGAGTATTTCGCGAGCTCTTCGATGCGATCGTGGCCGAAGGTTCGTATCATGATGCCGTCAATATATCTGGAAAGAACGCGTGCGGTATCCTTGACCGGTTCACCGCGTCCTAACTGGATGTCGTTTTTATTGAGAAAGATCGCCTGACCGCCGAGTTGATACATGCCCGATTGAAATGAGACCCTTGTACGGGTCGAATTTTTTTCGAAGATCATCGCAAGCGTCATTTTTTTGAGAAATTCATGCCGGCGTCCCAGTTTTTGCGCCTGTTTCAGCTTTGCGGTGAACTCAAACAGTGACAAAATCTCCTCTTTGCAGAGGTCAGTGTCTTTCAAAAAGTGCTCGGTTTTTAATAAAGGTATCTTCATGTCGCTAATCCATTCAATAATATTTGTTCGAGAATATCGAGTCCGCGATTTGCGCATTCAACGCTCATGACGAGCGGCGGCATGATGCGAATCACGTTGACTGCGGTGCAATTGATGACGAGTCCATGTTTCAGCGCCTCTTTGACGTAGGGCATCGCTTCTGTGGTCAGCTCCAGACCGATGTGAAGGCCGATTCCGCGAAGATCGATGACGAGTGAGCATTTGCCCTTTATCGCTTTTAATCGTTCGAAAAACAAGGTCGACAGGTCTTGAACGTGCTCCTGAAAACCTTTCTCATTCATAACGCTGAAGACTTCGCAGACGGCGCGCATGGCAAGATGGTTGCCGCCGAAGGTCGTGCCGTGATAGCCTGCGGGCAGCATTGTTACCAGAGCTTCTTTTGCGTGCATCGCGCCGGCCGGTATGCCGTTGGCAAGCGCTTTCGCGAGGGTGATGATGTCGGGTTCGATATCGTAGTGCTGGTAGGCGAAAAATTTTCCTGTGCGGTACATGCCCGTCTGAATCTCGTCGATGATGAGCAGTATGCCCCGTTCCCTGCAGCAGGCCGCCACTTTTTTTACAAATTCCGGTTTTGCGACGATTATCCCCCCTTCGCCCTGAACCAGTTCGATCATGACCGCACAGGTTCTATCGGAAAGTTTTGCAACAAAGTCGTCGTAATCGTTGTAAGCCGCGTGCACAAAACCGGGAACGAGAGGGCCGAATCCCTTCTTGATTTTTTCCTGTGCTGTGGCCGACATGCCGCCGAAGGTGCGTCCGTGAAACGATTTCGAGAATGAAACAATCTCATAGTGATCGGGATCTTTCAGTGTGCCGTAATGGCGTGCGAGTTTTATTGCTGCTTCGTTTGCCTCGGTTCCGCTGTTTGAAAACAGGGTCCTTCCGGGAAAGGATGCCGCGGAGATACAGGCGCCGGCTTCGGCCTGTTCATTGTTGTAATACCAGTTTGAAGTGTGAATGAGCGATGCGAGCTGCTTTTGAAGTGCCGTAGTAAATGTGGGGTGTGCATAGCCGATATTGTTTACGGATATACCGGCGAGAAAATCGATATATTGTTTTCCTTCGCTGTCATACAGGAACGAAGCTTCTCCGCGCGTAAAGGCGGCTGAAAGACGGTCTCCGTAATTTTGAAAGAGCTGCGCTTTATCCAGTTGTACTGTTTCAGAAAGATTTCTGTTCATTTGTGATTTACTCGTTTGTTTATAATCAGTGCCGATATGAGACCCGCCGCAATCATCGCAAGACAGAGCAGCTGCCCCATCGACAGATGAAACAGTACAAAACCGATGTGTTCATCAGGCTCACGGAAAAATTCGGCGATAAAACGCGCCGCGCCATAGCCCGCTAGATAAATGGAGAGATGGAGATTTTTGAGCGCCTTCTTTTTTCGTATGTTCCACATTATGATGAACAGCAATATACCCTCGAGAAACGCCTCGTAAAGCTGCGAAGGGTGCCGCAAAAGCTGATCGGGATCCATCGGAAAATACATGCCGATGGCGGCACTCGTTTCGCGTCCGTATAGTTCACCGTTCATGAAATTGCCGAGACGGCCGAACAGATAGCATAGCGGTGCGAGAGGCGCTATCATGTCGCCGAAGTTCAGATAGCTGTACTTATGCTTTTTGCAGAACAGGTATGATGCAGTCAATATGCCGATTAACCCGCCGTGATAGGAGATGCCCCGTATACCGGTAAACTGCAGACCGTTTTTAGTTATCGTTACCGGTGAAAATATTTCCAGGGGATGTTGTATGAAATGCGGAAGATTATAGAAAAGCACATATCCCAGGCGTCCGCCGATTATCATTCCGATTATGAACCAGACAGCATAGTTTTCGATCGTGTCCTTGTCATAGGGAAATTTTTCCTTTTTTATTCGGTGCATCACGATGAGGTAGCCAAGGCCGATGGCGACGATGTACATCAGACTGTAGTATCTGATGCTGAAGGGGCCGATCTCGAGAAAAACCGGATCGATCATTGATGGAATATTGCTCCACATAGTAAGACCACCTGTTTATTGTCGTTAGCGGGCGCAACACGACTGCACCCGTCCACGGATTACATCAAAATTTAATTTATAGAGGTTCCCTTATCAAATTCCGGGATTGCATAAAAGACAAATAAATCTGAAGCTCTATGCAAAACGATGTTCCCGCGAATGAAGTAGTTAGAAAGCCCGTGTGCTCGCAGGTGTCAAGAAAAATACCTTTGTAAATTGTACTATGAGTGTTATTTACCCAGATTTAGAATACTTTTCTCAAAAATACGCACATCCAAAGACCTTTATCGCACTGTATTTCATTAGTCATATAATACCATTCGACGACAAAGCGGATACGAACAAATAAATTTCATACATT
>JAEWVL010000487.1 GCA_023396665.1 Spirochaetota bacterium | reverse complement strand
CCTGAATAATGATGGTTTGTTTATGCGAAAGCTTTTTGCCGTGGAATGGCTGGGAGCGAAAATAGTATATTTTAATATTGCCGGATTTTCGGTGATGAATAACAACAGAGGTTCAATCAGTGCAGGTACAAGTAAAAAAACTCGAGAATGCTACCGTTGAATTGCATATACAGGTTCCCGCCGATGCGGTGTCAGGGTACTACAGTAAAGAGCTCGAAACTCTTAGAAAAACAGCCAAAATTGACGGTTTCAGGCAGGGCAGCGCTCCTGTTCAGATGGTGAAAAGCAAATATGCCGATGTTCTCAATAAAAATCTTCTCGAGACCGTTGTGAAAGACACATATTTTAAAGCGGTTGAAGAGCAAAATCTCAGACCGATTGAATATCCCTCGTTCGACTTCGATGCGATTAAAGAGGGTGAGGCCTTTGATTACAAGGCGATTGTCGAGCTGTATCCTACAGTGACCCTGAAAGACTATAAGAAAATCAAGGTGAAGGAAAAGCAGGTTAAGATCGGCGACGAAGATGTTACAAGCGAAGTTGACCGTATGCGTGACGAGCGCGCGCAACTCGAGGATAAACCCGAGGGCGAGCCGGTTGCAAAAGGCGATCAGGTCGTGATCAAGTACCGGCTCATGCTCGATTCGAAGAGTGCCGCCGACATTCAAGACAACGAATTGTCGGAGATCACCGTAATTGCGGGGCGTTCAGAGAAGAAATACGAATTTGACTCGCACGTTAACGGTATGAAAGTCGGAGACTCGAAGATGATCGAGGTTTCCTACCCCTCGGATTATTCTGCAGAGTCGCTTGCCGGCAAAAAATCAAAGTATTATATTAAAATCTCGAAGATACAGAAACGCGTCATTCCTGCTGCCGACGACGCTTTTGCGGCTTCTTTTGGTGACGGATCAGTCAGCACAATGACTGCATTGCGTGACAAGATACGGGAGTCAATTGCGAAGTACGCGGCGGACAAGACGAAAGCCGATGCCAAAGCCGAAATTCTCGATTCCATAGTGAGTGCCGGATCTTTTGATATCCCCCTTTCCCTTGTAAAAAAAGAGAAGGAGCAGATCATCGAGAATATGAAGCGGCGTGTCAATATGCAGGAAACGAACTTGCCGCTTCTTGCTTCGTTTTTCGGGACGGATGAGAAGGGCTTTATTGAAAAAATTGACGCTGAGGCTGAAAAGAGTATTCGGACTACACTTACTTTGAGTGAAATCGCCGTACGTGAGAACCTTGAGGTTACCGACGAACTATACAAAAGCAGAGTCGGCGAAATGGCGCAACAGTACGGATATGGGGCCGAAGAACTCGCTAAAGTTCTTGAGGAAAACGGCGGAAAACGGCGTATCATGTCTGAGATGATTTACGACGTTGCAATGGATTATATTTACGATAATGCCGATATAACTAAAGAGAAGCCCGTCGCCTTTACAAAATTTGTCGGTAACGAAAAATAGACACTTGTGTCTTACGTGAAGGGAGCAAATGAGCAGTTCTCCCGAAAATCAACAAGCGAAACCCGGAGATTATTTATGAGTCTTATTCCAATAGTTGTAGAGCAGACCTCGCGTGGAGAGCGTTCCTACGATATTTTTTCACGTTTGCTGAAAGATCGTATTGTTTTTCTGGGCGAGGTTATAGACGATCATGTCGCAAGCCTCATTATTGCGCAGCTTCTTTTTCTCGCTGCGGAGGATCCCGAAAAAGACATAAACATGTATATCAATTCTCCCGGGGGCAGTGTTACCGCGGGTTTGGCGATTTACGATACCATGGAATTCATTAAGCCCGATGTTTCAACGCTGTGTGTGGGGCAGGCCGCTTCGATGGGTGCCTTTCTGCTTAATGCCGGTACAGCCGGCAAAAGAGCGGCGCTTCCGAATTCGCGAATCATGATTCATCAGCCTATGGGGGGATTTCAGGGACAGGTCTCCGATATCGAGATTCATGCGCAGGAGATAATCAAGATTAAGCGTCAGCTTAATGCGCTTATGGCCAAACATTCCGGCAAGAGCGTCGAAGAGATTGAGCGTGATTCTGACCGGGACAAGTTTATGAGCGCCGATGAGGCTTTGGCCTACGGTCTTGTTGACCGGATTTTGACAAAAAAATAAGCTAGGTGATGGCCTGTTTCTGCCTGAATCAGACATGTAGTCTTCGTAAATGAAGAGGCCGCCTACAAAAAGAGCATCAGAGGTGATGATGGCTGCGAAAAAAGAAAAAGCGAAGCTGACCTGTTCCTTTTGCGGAAAAAGCCAGGAAATGGTGAAAAAACTGGTGGCAGGGCCGGGTGTTTTTATTTGTGACGAGTGCATCGAACTTTGTAATGAGATACTCAACGAGGATGTCGCTACTGATGACCAGATAGGCGCTTTTGAAGATCTTCCCAAACCCTTTGCCATTAAAGAGGTTCTTGATCAGTATGTTATCGGTCAGGATTATGCGAAGAAGGTTCTATCTGTAGCGGTATACAATCATTACAAGCGAATACTGTCACAGCGCCAGATGAAAAAAGAAGAAGTTGAAATTGAGAAAAGCAACATACTTCTGATCGGTCCTACCGGGACCGGAAAAACGCTGCTTGCACAGACACTCGCCCGTTTGTTGAAGGTTCCCTTTGCAATTGCCGACGCTACCAGTCTGACAGAGGCTGGGTATGTGGGTGAGGATGTCGAGAATATCCTGCTTCGATTGATTCGCAATGCGGACAATGATGTATCCAAAGCGGAGATGGGCATCATTTACGTTGACGAAATTGACAAGATATCCCGAAAATCGGAAAACCGCTCGATTACCCGTGATGTTTCGGGTGAGGGCGTGCAGCAGGCTCTTTTGAAACTAATTGAGGGGACGATGGCAAATGTTCCGCCTCAGGGGGGTAGGAAACATCCCCATCAGGAATACATTACGATTAATACGAAGAATATTCTTTTCATCTGCGGCGGTGCCTTTATCGGACTCGAGTCGATAGTGCAAAACCGTATTGCAAAGAAAGTAATCGGATTTGATGCTGAAAGTTTTGATCCTAAAAAAATGCGTATAACAGAATTGTATTCGAAGCTTGAAGCGGATGATCTTGTCCGTTTTGGTATTATTCCCGAACTGGTCGGACGACTGCCGGTGATTGCTTCGCTGGATAATCTGGATGCGGAAGCGCTGCGACTTATACTGACACAGCCGAAAAATGCATTGATCAAACAGTACAAGAAGCTGCTTGATTATGAAAATG
>JAEWVL010000432.1 GCA_023396665.1 Spirochaetota bacterium | reverse complement strand
TTGATCATTTTCCATAGCTCGAATGGCCAGCATTACTGGTTTGATAAAAGCTTCAGCATCATTAATTTTAAACAGAAAAACAATTTCATCGTCTTTTTGATAAAACGCTCCCAATATCCGATATTTGAGGTCTGTGTTCCAACCGAATATTTCGAACAATGTATCTAAAAATGCAGCACAAGATATTTCCTTAGGATAATATAGGTCATTTACATGTTTCGAACAAACGGTTGAATATTTGTTGTCCTTACCTATTGTTCTGACAGCAAATTTCATATTTATTGGATCAACAAGCAACTCAATATGGTTATTTTTATCAAACTTTCTTATGCATGCAGTGCTAAATTTGATTTTTTTGTCTTGAAATATGACGTATGGTCGATGAACGGAATCAAACATCTCCGAACGTGTAATCTCAAACCCCCGCATGTCAAAAGCCCCGGCTTCTGCTTCGAATTGAATCTCTGGCTCTTGATCTAAACATTTAGTATCTTCACATAGGTCCTGCGGGTCAGATTTAATGCTGATTGCAGCATCATAATAATCGGCAGACTTGAATCCCGCCCAGCGGGGGTTCACAATAACAAATCCCTTGAGAAGACCACTGTCAATCACTCGAAGTTCCGGTAGAATTGATTTGTTACCATACTTTGCATTTTCAAGAAGTCGCTGCACAGCGATAAAATCATCTCTTGACACGATGGCTTCATGATGATTCCGATAAATGCTCTGCGGTCTATCCCCTCTGTTTTTCTTTGCCTTATGATTTAAATAGTTCGGTGTGAAAGTTTTCCTCGTCAACACATCGCCGCAGTGACGTTCGTTTCGTAATATTTGCACTACTGAATTTGAAGACCAAGTTATATTGCCTAGGTATGTTTTTCGACCCAGTTCAGAAAGAGTTGTAGCAATTTCCGATGTTGAATAGCCATAGAGATACATGGAGAATATAAGCTTAACGGTTGCCTCTTCATCTGGGTTGATTACAAGATTTCCTTCCGAGTCATGCGAGTATCCAAGAAGTTTCGGCGTTAACGGCAGCCCGCCATCAAGTCGCATGCGAAGTGATGTCTCCATGCTTCGGCTCCGTATATGAGACTCTTCCTGTGCCATTGTAGCCAGAAAAGAAAGCGCCATTTGGGAATCATCCTTAAGTGAAAAAATACACTCGCTTTCAAAAAAGACTCCAACAGGATGCGGTAGATCGGAAAGAGTTCTAACCATACTAATGCAATCAACGACATTTCGCGCAAAACGGGAAACACTCTTCGTTAAGATCATATCTATCCTTCCAGCGCGGCAATCTGCTATCATTTTGTTAAACTCATCCCGGTTCGCAGTGGATGTTCCGCTAGTACCCTCATCGGCGTAGATTTTTACTAGTATCCAGTTAGGATGGTGTATAACGAATTCTTCGTAATACTTTTTCTGAAGCTCATATGATGAAGTTTGCTGGATATTGTCTGTTGAAACACGAGCATAAACTGCAACTCGTTGTTGGATGTCATTATCATAATAATCAACTTGTTTTTTTGCTGGAATGAAAGCATACGCATTCGGATCAATCTGCGTTTTAATCCTTTTACGTACTTTTTCCTTTTGTTCTTCAGCTTTCTGCTTTTTTATCTGATCAATCATGCAGTGTCCCTATCTCTTGAGAATTGTCATCCGGCAGCACCGACCAATCAGGATAAGGCAGAAAAAACAAGTCTTTTAAATCACTTTGATAGTATGATGCCAAAGTATAAATATCTTCAGATATAAAATAAATCCCAACCGGGTTTTTAAGCGCTGCAAGAATTCTTGAACAGAAGCTTATTTCCGTGATTTTTTTGGAAACATTGCTTGCTTTTTGAGTGATAATTAAATCAACTTTGCCAGCATTGCAGTCGTTTAACAGCCGCGACCATGCTTTCGCAGTTTCCATATTTGGCGCGTTAGCACCGTCATCCACATAAAATCCAACGAATTCCCAATTCGGGCAAAGGGCAATCGTATCAGAGAATTGCTTCTTATGAAAAGTGATGTAATCATCATATTTCGTCTGGTTGAAATAACGAATGTATACTGCGACCTTATAATGGTGTTTAGGCAATGGCATTTCACGCTTAATGCTTTTAAGCCATGCCCTGTGCTCCAAGATGCGCAGCTCTTGCTCTTTGTCACACGAAAGTGAAAAATCGAATGAAGGCATTACTTCTAGTCCGATTTTCTCTTTCTCTTCAATCAATTCAGGCACGTACACCTCCGAATTTTTTGTTCATTCATACAATTTTACAAATGAAAGGTAAAGACATCAATAAACCATAGGTCATGTTCTTGACTTATGGTTTAGAAACGAGATGATATATCTGAATTATGCAATAGCAAACCGACCATTTAATTAAATTTCAATTAAGTGTTATTGATTAAAAGTCCATAATTGAACATAACATTTTCGGAGGTTCAATCTATGGGTCTGAATTACTGCAAAATTGGTCGAAGAATTAAAGAAATTCGAAAGCGAAACCAATTGTCTCAATCCATGCTTTCGGAGTTGATTGGTAAATCTCCTACCTACATTAGCTATATAGAAAGCGGTTGCAAAATTATGAGCCTGGAAACCTTTGTCCTAATAGCAAACGCATTGGAAATTCCAGGTGATTGGTTGCTTTCCGAGCAGATAAAGAGTGCTCCAAAAATAGCAAGTCAGGAGATAACTATGATTCTGTCTGACTGTACTGCTTACGAGCGACTCATCATTATCGATACGGTAAAATCGTTGAAATCGAATTTGCAGAATCACAAGTGCTTATTGAAACGCAGTAGCTTCTATTGAGCATTGCCACTTGTTTCCTTCAAACACAGAGCAATTTATTCGAAGTATACTTGCAATATATGTTGACATGTATGAATATTTCGCTTATTATTTCTTCATAAGGTGGTGCTGCAACATGGCGATTACAACGAAGGAAAGCATTTTGAAGGTATTAGCCGCTTATAACCCATGGTGGAAAAGTGGAGCGGTAAATCCGAGTTTCTCCAAGTCTTACAAGAGATTTGCCTTTTATGAAGCGATGAAGCGGCTTAATCAGGAAGGTATCCGCCGCATCGTTATCCTAACTGGTACACGCCGGGTTGGAAAAACTACAATCCAGTATCAAATGATAGAAAGTCTTTTACAAGCCGGTGTATTACCACAGAAAATCGTTTTCATATCGATGGATCACCCCATGTTGAAACTAAGCGAATTTAGTGATATTTTGGAATGCTATCACGAAAATGTCTACGCCGATCAAGATGTCTACTACTTCTTTGATGAGGTCCAGTATGCTCAGGACTGGGATAAGTGGCTGAAAACGATTTATGATATGCAACCCAGCACAAAGGTTGTTGCAACAGGATCAGCCAGTCCAGCTTTGATGAAAGGCAACCAAGAGAGCGGTGCCGGACGATGGTCCGTTATTCAAGTCCCAACGATGTCCTTCTATGAGTACTGTGAGATATTAAACGTGGATCGCCCCGAGTTGCCAAGTAATCTGAAAATCACCCCGCTTCTCAACATGACGCAACAAGACCGAAC
>JAEWVL010000384.1 GCA_023396665.1 Spirochaetota bacterium | reverse complement strand
GTCTCCATCAGCCTCATGCACCAGTTCGCGAACAAGGTCCTCGACATCACCGCCGACATAGCCGGTCTCGCTGAATTTGGTCGCATCGGCTTTGACAAAGGGCACCCCGATTTTGTTTGCTATCAGTTTGACAATATAGGTTTTACCGACGCCGGTGGGTCCGACTAGCAGCATATTGCTCTTGATGCTTCCTACCACACGCTGCTCATCGGAAAGGGTTTTTTCCAGTTTCATGCGGTTGAAATGCGTACAGACTTTGGTTGCGATAACCTCTATCGCATCCTCCTGTCCGATGACATACTTGTTCAGATAGCTTTCAAGCTCTTCGGGTTTCATGTCAAAATGTATCTCTCCTGAAACGGGCCGAACCCCCTCTTTCGCACCGACCTTTTCGGGATTCGCAAACAGGTCATTTTCCATTTTTTTAAAAAATTCTTCAAAATTCTTCTGCTGATCGAATGTTGCCATACACTGCTCCATTATGTATATCGTTCGCACAGTGCGAACAGTCACTTCATTTCCTATCCAGTCAAAGAAGGCTCATGGTACACCGCCATAATCCCTCATGATTGGGTAATCTCAAACCGTATTTGTTTCACTAATTACTTTATTGAATCGCCATATTTTCTTCAAAGCAAAGCGAAGCCCGAATTTTCCATGAAAACAAGGGCAGTACTCAGCCCGGTGCTTTCGATTTGAGCTTACAATATACCAACTATGCCGAAAAAAGCATCCCCTTCTATATGATAAAATGAGGGGGGGGGATACTTATACTTTTCCTGTGAAACAGCTCTCGTTTCAACAAATTGTCACGAAAAGCATGCTGTAACGATCAACCGGTCATCACAAAACCAGAAAATTGTTGACTGACCTTTAGTACAAGCGCTTTTTCTTTGAAAATCCGCAGAATGTACAGGCAGGCGCTGTCCGTTTTATTGCCCTCTTTGCGAATGTGTACACCAGTTCATCGAAAATGCTCAGCACACAGTTTCTCAAAGCTTTTTTGTATCAGTTTTATACAGGTAAATGGTTTGTATTACAGTACCATAGCGCCGGTAAAGCACAGAACATCCGCAATGATGCTGCACGACAAGGACTGCAAGGGAGATAACAGATGAAACACCGAAATCACACCATAGGCCTGCTATTGATCTTTTCACTGTTATTTCTCATAAGCGGCTGCAAGAGTGATAACAGCGCTGCGTTTCGCTCTATTGACGGCAACTGGCTCTACTGCTATCCCGATGAAGATGAATCCATCATAAAAAATCAGGATGCAGCCTGGTTCGACTACAACGAACACGAGGCACCTGAGGCAAACAGCAGCGGCGATTATATCGCCTTTCGCAGCACTTTTCCGATAAGCCCCGTTGAATCTGGTTTGCTAATGATCAGCAACGAAATGTACTATTATATAGAACTCTACGGTGACGGCAAATTACTGCACAAATCGGGAAATAAAAACAAAAAACGTCTCTATGGCAGTTCACTGATAACACTCGTAAATGTTCCTTCGGGAACACGGGAATTTACCATTATCGCGAAATGTCTCGGTTATGACCGTATACACAGACCACAGCTTGTTTCCGGCAGCGGAAAAGCATTACTCGAGCAGTTTATTCATAACAGCTTTCTGCAGATTGTTCTGTCTTTATTATTTCTGATGCTCGCAATTTTTTCATTCGGGACATATATCGTCAAAAGAAAAGACAGCACCATGAAAGAAACACTCTGGTTTGCAGTGCTCAATTTTCTTCTGGGAATAAACACCATCACCGCATCAAATCTGATGATTCTTTATTCAGACACCTACTTCTGGCTGCTGGTTGTCGACATGAGCACCTACCTGCTTTTGCCCTTCGCTTTTTTGAATTTTGTTAAAATTTTTCTGCTTCACGAGTCGGCTCTGCTGAAAAAGGGGACGGTTATTCTTTTGTACACCCTGAGCGGACTTGCCGGTTATTTTTATTTGTCGCTATTTATTTATCCAAACAAATACATGCTAAAGATTATCAATGCATATTCGGCGATTATACTCCTCATTACCGTATTTATCTCTGTCGAGATTATCCGTTCGTTAATAAACAGAAACATAAAGTATCGCCGGATCGCATGGGCTTTGATTCTTTTTTCACTATCGGTTATTCTCGAATACGTGAAAATTCCGCTGGGACTGCCCGCCTTTATTAGCAATATACCTCTGCTGCTGATCGGTTACACCTTCGTCATCATTATTCTCGGTTCTGTACTGGTACAGCAATTCAGTGAAGCGAGGGCAAAGCTCAAACTTTATACGGCTCAGCTCGAAGACATGAACAGGAATCTCGAAACAAAGGTGCATGAACGGACCATACAGCTTGAACATGAAAAAGAAAAAAGCGAGATGCTTCTTTTGAACATATTGCCCACAAAAGTCGCGGAAGAACTTAAGGAAACGGGGCGCAGTGAGCCCGAACAATTCGAGAATGTCTCAGTAATGTTTACCGACTTTTCCGGTTTTACCGAAATGTCCGCACTGATGAGCCCTTCACAGCTGATCGGAACACTGAACGAGATATACAGCGAATTTGACAGAATAAGCGAAAGAAACGGCTGCGTACGAATCAAGACGATAGGCGACGCCTATCTTTGCGTCTGCGGTATGCCGGATGCAGTCAATGATCATGCTTCACGCATGGTTCGCAACGCATGGGATATTCTGAATTACATGAAAGGCTTTAATACCGGAAGGGACATTGCATGGAGAATTCGAATCGGAATACACAGCGGCAAAGTGGTCGGCGGAGTTGTCGGCATCACAAAATTCATATACGACGTATTCGGCGACACGATTAACACCGCCAGCAGAATGGAAAGCCTCGGGGAACCGGGCATTATTCACATCTCTGATGAGGTCAAACGTCAGGTAAGCGGTTTTCAACTCTCGGAAAGGGGGATGGTCGAGGTCAAGGGAAAAGGACTGATGAGAACCTGGTTCGTCAGCGGACTTCAATGAAGACAAGCAGACAGAAGATATTCTTGTTTTATCGATATCAATCGCAAACCAAACAAAGCTGATGTAAATTTGCTTGCAAAAAAATACAACTTGATTTCACAGTGATTTCGAGACAGTCAAAAGGACAGATTCCTCTATGCCATCTAGTAAGTAATAAAAATAGCGACCCGGCCGTCCCTGAAATTTGCAGGCACAAAGTGCCCGTGACCGGATGTGCCGTGTCTTTTTTTATTACCAATACCTGGAACGCATTGAATTGAATGTATAGCGGATACCCGGAAAGGTATCCGCTTTTTTGTACATATCCGAGGCTGTCTCCTGTCCGCATGCCGGACCGACGGTGTGTTCCTTTACCCAAGGGTGAAGGATATGAATACAATTCAATTCTCGTGGGAAATACACGAGAACAAGACTGAGGTTATTGAACGATACTGCCACAACTGCGGAAAGAAAACACGTTTCACCGATTCGGGCAAACGCAGACACAACGCCAACGGAAAGGTGATATTCGAATACGCCATCTACAAGTGTGAAAACGACCACACCTGGAACAAGGCTCTTGGTACACTTGATACAACACAGCAGTTGCAAAAAGAAGCCGGGCATACCATGGCGAAAGTCGACTGTTTAGCCCTGATCAACATTACCGAACTTGCGGCACAGGGATACGTGAAAGTGGAAATATGCATTTCAGGGACGGCTGGAAAACGACGGCTTGATGCAACACTTTCATGCGGCATCAGCAACCTGAGCAGAAACGCCATTGCAAACCTGATTAAAAACGAGCGGGTACTGGTTAACGGAGCCAAGGCGAAAACTTCTACCGGGTTGAAACCGGGTCACATCATTTCAATACTGCTGGACTGACAGAATTCACAGGATCATGGTCGCAACACTGTGACCATGATCCTGATTTTTGTCTCAACAAATGTTAGCGAAAAACGGCTTGACTGCCCTGTCAATGCGGCGGCGCATATTTTACCGGGCTTAGCGCTTAAGCTAAAAAAGAAGAAATTCGGCAAAAAAAGGTAGCCGTCTCTACAAAAACAGCAACACCCGACACAAAGAGGGAATATTTGGCAACGAGAAGCATTGAGAATATTTTGTTTCACGAGGGTTTCGGCACACGAAAAGAGTGCAGGAAACTCATTTTCAGCGGAAAAGTTCGCTGCAATGAAACCATAATAACAGAATGTGAAACACACTGCGAGGAAGGCTCGACAGTAAACGTCGACGGAGAAGTCTTCACGCCGGTCGAAATCCTCTATATCGCCTACAATAAAAAAACCGGCGAGGAATGCAGCCATAAGCCTTCGCATTACGCATCGGTATATGAGAATTTTCCGCAGCGCTATTTGCGACGCGGCCTTGAGTGCGCGGGCCGGCTTGACGTGGACACCACCGGTCTTCTACTTTTTTCAGACAACGGAAAATTTATTCACCATATTATCTCAAAAAAAAGGGCTTTGCGTAAAACCTATCTTGTCACACTCGCAGAGACCCTTCGCGAAGAGGACAGGCAGCTGCTGATTTCGGGAATAATTCTGAATAACGAAACAGAGCCGGTCAGGGCGCTCAGCCTTGGCGCGCAGGATGACAAATGGCTGATTGAAATCGACGAAGGCCGCTACCATGTTGTGAAAAGAATGTTCGGCGCCTGCGCGAACAGGGTTGTCGCCCTGCAGCGGGTCGCGATCGGCGATCTGACTCTCGGTGAGATCGGCGAGGGACAATGGGTGCAATTGGATAATAACGATCTGGAAAAACTGCAATGGAAAATATGACTCAAATACAATGGCGTACACACAAACTCGTTCTGGGCAATCCCGAGGATGACGGTGCGGTCAGTCTGTTGCTGCGCAAGGGTTTGCCGCATTTCAAAAAAGCGGTCTTTGACGGTTTCGGCTGCGGCGCGGTTCTGTGGGCTGGAATTGAACCGGGAGCCGATTTTCGCATGCTCTGTGATGGTGCCGAAGAATACAGACTTTGCCGTGAAAATCTGACGCTGCTTGGCTATGATGCGGCGATGGCCGTGTCCGGTATCCCCCCGCATTTTTCTGATTACTGCCCCGGTGCCGACACTATTTTTTTTAGAATACCCAAAGATGTCTCTTTCGCTCTTGAGCGCATCGCGCAATGGGCTGATCTTGCACCCGAAGGGACACGCCTTTATTTGTGCGGTGCCAATGACGAGGGTATAAAG
>JAEWVL010000326.1 GCA_023396665.1 Spirochaetota bacterium | reverse complement strand
TTTCACGGCACCAGTCATCGCTATGTCGCAAACCGGGCCTACGGCGTAATGCTGCGCAATCCGGTGAACACCAATCTGATTACCTGCCATCTCGGCAATGGTGCTTCGATCACCGCAATAGAGAAGGGCAAATCCATCGACACCTCAATGGGCTTTACTCCGCTTGAGGGGCTCATCATGGGTACACGCTCGGGAGACATCGATCCCTCCATTATTCCCTATCTTTGTGAAAGAGGCTATGACATAAAAGCGATCAATGATCTTTTGAACAAGAAATCGGGCATGCTCGGCTTAACCGGACTCACAAGCGACATGCGCGATCTGTGTACCGCCGCAGCCCAGGGCAACAAGCTGGCTATCGAGGCGATACAGATTTACACCTACAGAATACGAAAGTATATCGGCGCGTACTCCGCTGAGATGTTCAAGGTCGACGGACTGGTGTTTACCGGCGGTATCGGCGAAAACGATGCTGACACGAGAGACCAGATTTGCTCACGGCTCGAGAATCTCGGAATGATTCTCGATCGCGAAAAAAACCATGCGCTTGCGCGTGGAGCCGAGGGCATAATCTCTACAGATTATTCACCGGTGACTATTTTGTGTATTCCGACGAACGAGGAATTGCAGATTGCGATTGATACCTATGATCTTGTTCGCTAGTTCGCACTGCTCCCGTTTTGCCGCTATGTGCCTGTTTTGATGCAGATACCCGACACGGCCTAAGGCGCGGGTCTGCCGCTTCTGCGCTTTCCCGCGCGATCGTCATTACAGCCGGTTCCGAAGAACTGATTTTTCGCTCTTCGGAACCGCATAGATTTTTGAAAAAAAACAAAAAAAGACTTTTCATTGCGTACCAAGTCGTAAAAAAAGTGGAGCAATATTCGTACAGGGGTGAACTTTTGAATTTATATCCTGCCTATTTTGTGCATGAGATAACACGTCCATTTTTTTTCAGAACGGGATCCTTTTTCTGGTTCGGGACACTGGTGCTGGTGCTGTGCGCGATATGCGTAGTTTACACCGTTAGCGCTTTCGTGTTTCGGCTTCATGAAATCAGAGGCAAAAAAAGCGCCGCTGTCGTCCTTCACTGTTCCCCGCTGTCGAATTTTTTCAAGTGGGGTCTTGGATCCGGGGTTCCGCTGCTCTCGCATGCCGATAAGGCCGTTCATCGCTGTTATACCGCTGCTTTCATTCTGCTTTCCGTTGTGTTTCTGTCTTTTGCGGCTCATGTGCTGTTCGCCGTGATTCCCCTGTTTGACTTTTCATTGCTGACCGGGCTGCCCTATCTGCTGTGGTCTGCGCTGCGGGCTCTTGCGAACGTATTTCTATTGCTGGCTGTCGGCATCGATATTTTCAAGCGAACGATAATGAACATACCTCCGCTGAAAACGCCCGGACGTCTGCGGCTTTTCTTTCTTACCGTTACGGGCTTCGTCTTCTTCGGCATCAGCGCAGAAGCCGCACGCATAGCGCTGAACGGACGTCCCCGCTTCGAAGAATGGAATTTTCTGGCCTGGCCGCTTTCGTATCTTCTGGGCATGATCGCGCCCTCTTTGCTTGAAATCATACATGATGTATTGCGTTTCGCCGAGTACTCGCTGCTCGCGCTGTTTCTGGCCGGCTTCGCCTCACCGCGTGCCTATCAGACGATTCTGCCGCTCATAAACATCTGTCACACGAGGCGTTCTTCAAAAAGGGGGGATAACTATCCTTCCGCCGCCACTGTCGATTACCGTTTTGCCGATCCCGACTCGCTGCGAGCGGCTCATCCGCGTGATTTGAGTGCCAAAGAGCGAATCTCCCTTGCCTCATGTATTTCCTGCGGAAACTGTCAGGCTAATTGTCCCGCGTGGATGAGCGAGCAGATTCTTTCACCGATGGCGCTTATCAACAAGATGGCGAAGGCGGCACGCGACGATATATCATTTGCCGATGCGGGGATAAGCCGTGCTGAGGTCGATGCCTGTTTCGCATGCGCCGCCTGTATGGAAAGCTGTCCCTCTCTGATAGAGCATGTCCCCCTGATAACGAAACTTCGGACGCATACGGTCTCGGTGGCGGGGCAGCCCTCGCCAGCGGTACATGAAAAATACCGCAATCTTCATTATTACGGCTCGGTTAACGACGTGCACTGGCAGCGCCGCTGGGAATGGCTTTCAAGGCAGGACTACATCAAGACGATTGACGAGCAGCCCGACTGTGATTATCTGCTCTTCGCCGGATGCGGATGGACGCATCCTTCGAAACATCGTGAATTGCTGAAGTTCGTTGAAATCGCGCAATTGTCCGGTGTAAAAATATCCACCCTGGTCGAAAAGGAAGCCTGTTGCGGCGACATGGTGCTTCGTACGGGAAACCAGTACCTGTTTAAAAAACTCGCGATTACAAATATGACATTATTCGCGCAGCATAAAATAAAAAACATTCTCGTGTTGTGTCCGCACGGCTATGCCGCGCTTGACAGGGAATATCGCGTGCTGTTCAATTCGCTGACCGACAAGGAGAAGCGCAAACTCTCCAGCGAATACAAGGTCACCTATTATACCGATTTCATTTCCGGTATCGGCCGCGAGGGCAAACTGCCGCTGAAAGAAATGAAGCTTCATGCCACGATTCATGATCCCTGTTATCCCGCACGGCGCGAAGCGTATTACAGGGCTCCTCGCGAGCTGCTTTCAAACATTCCGGGAATCTATCTGACAGAGATGCGACGTTCGCGGGAGCATTCATTTTGTTGCGGCATGTCCGGTTCTCTCGGATCGGGCAATTATAAGTATTACGGTCAGGCTTCGGAATATCGGGCTCGTGAAGCGATTTCAACAGGAGCCGACACGATGGTGACCGCCTGTCACTTTTGCCGCTCTGCGCTTTCCGAAGCGCTGTTGTCTATCGATGAAGACAAGCTTGCGGTCAGAAGCCTGATAGAAGTCTTGCACGAAAGCATTTTCCGCAATGGGCAATAAATCAAGGTTATATTCGCTCAATTCGCTCTTTCTGAAATACTCGGGCGAATACCAGGTTCGGGCTCAACTTGGCTGCATGCTGCTGATGAGCATTGTCTGAATTGAAGTTCCGGTATCGGTTCATTTTCAGTACAGCCAAATGAAATATATGGAGAGTATTATTATGGGAGAAATGGTTTTCTTTATAGCGCCGTTGTGTTCTCTTGTCGCGCTTTTCTTCGCGTTTTTTTTCTACCGTTCGATGATGCGCGCCGATGAGGGCAATGAGAAGATGAAAGAGATCGCCTCGTATGTCCGTGAGGGGGCATATGCGTATCTGTTCAGACAGTACAAGGTGGTCACCATCGTCTTTGCGGTTCTTTTCGTCATTCTTGTTTTTCTGTCAATATTCGGTATTCAAAATCCCTTTGTCCCCATCGCTTTTCTTACCGGCGGTTTTTTCTCGGGGCTTTGCGGTTTTCTTGGTATGAAAACCGCCACCAGCGCTTCGAACAGAACCGCTCAGGGAGCGTCGATCTCGCTTAACAGGGGACTGCAGGTGTCGTTTCGTTCGGGTGCGGTTATGGGGCTCGTTGTCGTCGGTTTCGGACTACTGGATATTTCTTTGTGGTATTTCATTCTCGATAAGCTCGTTTACACCGCACAGAACATGTCGCAGGGACTCTCTGTTTTCGGTCTTACGATAGTGCATCCCGATACCGATCTGCATTTGAAATATGTCGAGATAACAACGACGATGCTCACCTTCGGTATGGGTGCTTCGACTCAGGCTCTTTTCGCCCGTGTCGGCGGCGGTATTTATACAAAGGCGGCAGATGTCGGTGCCGACCTGGTCGGTAAAGTTGAGGCGGGCATACCCGAAGATGATCCGAGAAATCCGGCAACGATTGCCGATAACGTCGGTGACAATGTCGGTGATGTCGCCGGCATGGGCGCCGATCTCTACGAGTCATACTGCGGCTCGATTCTTGCGACTGCCGCTCTCGGCGCCGCGCTTCCCTGGGCTGAATTCACTTCGCAGAGTTTCGGCGGTGTTCGTGCGGTCGTTGCTCCGATGATAGTTGCCGCGCTCGGCATCATTCTGTCGGTTTTCGGTATTTTCTCAGTGCGCACGAAAGAGGATGCGACGATGAAAAACCTTCTCTTTTCACTGAATCGAGGTATCTGGGGCAGTTCAGCTCTTATTCTTGTCGTACTTGCGGTGATGGTTCAGATGAATTTCATCACCTGGGGCGTGTTCGGTTCGGTCATCGCCGGTCTGATAGCCGGCCTGATTATCGGGCAGTCAACCGAGTATTACACTTCGGACGAATACAAGCCCACAAAGGGTATCGCCGAGCAGACTAAGATGGGGCATGCAACCACAATAATCGAGGGTATTTCCGTCGGTATGTTTTCGTCAGGGGTGCCGGTTATTACAATCGTGCTGGGCATCATTGCGGCTTACGGTTTTGCCGGCGGCTTCTCGAACATGCAGATGGGCCTTTACGGTATCGGCTTCGCCGCAGTGGGAATGCTTTCAACGCTGGGTATAACACTGGCTACAGATGCTTATGGTCCGATTGCCGATAATGCGGGGGGCAACGCCGAGATGAGCGGCCTCGATCCGGAAGTTCGCGAAAGAACAGATGCGCTTGATATGCTCGGTAACACGACGGCGGCTGTCGGCAAGGGCTTTGCAATCGGCTCGGCCGCGTTAACCGCGATGGCGCTTTTGGCTTCGTACATTGAAGAAATTCGTGTGTGGCTGAACAAGTTCGCGCACAACGCTGAAGGATACGT
>JAEWVL010000295.1 GCA_023396665.1 Spirochaetota bacterium | reverse complement strand
GTCAAAATCACATAGCCCATACCCTTCGGCTGATACTCGACAGTTCTGTAGGCACGTTCCTCGTCCAGTAAAGCGGGATGAGAGGCAAAGTATTTACGAAGACACAGATTAATTATTTCAGAGTGTTTCATCTTGCATGCATCGCAGGCATAGATCAGTTTTTCGAGATTTACAAACAGAAGATTTATAGAAGTTCTCATGGTATTCTCCCTCTATTGTATAACGTTTTAAAGGGGGGAAATGCCGAAAAAAAATGCGAGCAGTACATTTTAATGCACTTACTATCAGTGTTCTGCTTAACTGTATCCAATTAACACATAGATCAACAAAGAAGCCGACACCAACCGGTAAATTGATTTGGCGAAAGGAGTTTGGCGATACTTTTATATGGGAAATAAACGCTGCAGAAATTCTTCGAATTCAGTAATCGCGCAGAAGATACAGGCATTATATTTGTATTGACAATATCGCTGCGGTAAAATAAACAATATTTGATATATCAGTTGTTCTATCTGCTCACGACTGTCAGCCGCATATTCAGAGCTCTGTTTAATACAAACAGGTATTTTGCCGCACTTATCCCTTGTTTTTCTCATTACGTCATTGCCCGCGGCCTGTTTACACTGTAATCAACACGTCCGTTTTATTAGCAGTTTGCTGTTAACAGCAAACTGCTAAGCGGTACATGAATGTACCACCATTTAGCTCGGCTTATTCCGATTAAAAAGACGAGCTTAATGTGAGTTTCGGCCAAACGCAATAAAAGAAACATCTCAGCTGTTTCGTCAGTAATGCGTCTTGGCGCGATGCGCAAACATTCATTTTGCCGAAACGTCCCTGCTTAAGTTAACGACGGACTTAAGCAGGAGACTGTTAGTTTTTTTAAAAACGTGCCGGAGGATAAAATGAAACGAATCATTCTTTTGTTTGCCACCGCAATGCTGATCATGTCACTTTGCGCCTGCGACTTTCTGGAAGACAGCCTTGACGATTTAATGGATGACTTAAATGATCAGCTCGAAATCGGAGAAGAGCTGGTTGAGATTGATCCTTCTGAACTTGGAGATGATGACGTACAGAGTGTCGGAGATTTCACCGTCAGCAATTTCGGCGGCGGAGCGAACAAAAAAAATGACAGCAGCGATAACACGTCTTTGCAGGTGATTCATCATTTCCCCGACAATAACGGCAAAGTCTACTCCGGATCAGTCTTACAGATTTTTTTCAATGATGTAATACTAACCTCTTCACTTGAAGACGGTCTCGAAGTAACGCGAAACGGATCAAAAGTCAGCGGCGAAGTTAATCTTAATCCGGACAAGCTCGGCGGATCAGTTCTGACGTTTTCGCCCAGTCCGGCCTTTGCTGCAGGTGATGTATATAAACTGACGCTTAATTCCTCACTGAAAGACAATGGCGGCAATGGACTCTCCGGAGGCGAGACATTTACCTTTTCAGTCGTTGATCGTGAAGACAAGAGCTATTTTGACGCACCATTTTCGTTTGATAAAGGCATAGTATTTGAAGGTGACGGCGCAATACTTGATCAAACCTGGCAAGTACCGGCTAAGTACGGAAAATTTGCGGCGATCAGCACTTCGGAAAATGGAGCATTATCCGGTACGGGAGCCATTAATGCCATTACAAGTCGTATGGTTTTTTATCTTAATGGCGATATAAGCAAACTGACTATCAGCTGCAATTTCATATCGGGTGAATTCAATGAATGGGTCTTCAGCAATTACGATGACACTTCAATGATAATGATCACAGATTCTGAGGGCAAAACCGTCACACAGACAATTGCAAGCGTTAAGGGCATAGGCACGTATGGAAACAACAGTGCCGGAGATTTTTACGGAATTAATTCATATGACGGTTTTAATGGTCAGTCGGGGCGGAAAGCAAAAGAACTCAACTTCGCCCGCAAATTGACTCCGCCCTTAACAATGACGTTTTCCGTGCAAGACGTAGCCGACTCGATTGTTGATTCGGTTCTTGTTATTGACGATGTGTCCTTTTAGCAGACTCATCCGTATTGCAGTACCGCCATCCGAAAAGCGCGACGCGTGAGTTTTGCGCCCAGCCGTCGCGACTGAAGTTCGGCACGGCTGTACAAGCGCCGATCGGCGCTTTTCCCGCCGGCTTTTGGGCGATCAAAAGCCGGCAAACCCCATAAAAATAATCTGCCTCTGAAGGCTTATTGCCGTTGCACTTCGTATCCCCCCGCCCCTTTATTCTGAAGCCTTGATTAGAGCATTTCACGATTGGAAGAAACGGAACTGTGACACGAAATATCTTTCAATTGTCAATAAACAGATAAGAAAAGAAATTTCTACACAGTTCCATTTTCTTTTATTAAACCGTGAAATGCTATAATTGATTTGACGAAAGGTGTTTGGCGATGCTATTATAAGGGAAATAAACGCTGCGGGCAAAGACGGGCTCTCATTCCGATTTCGAGCTTATGCTGTGTCTTTTTGTATCATTTCCGGCCGCCGTGTTGTTTCATAATTATAACAAGGGGGATGTAATGAAACTATTAAAAACAGTACTTATTCTTTTGATCGCCTTGTCGATGCTTACGTCATTTTTATCATGTGGCGACGATGGCGGTAGTGACGACGAGTCTGTACAAATTAACGATGAAGCGGAAAAAATGGAAGATTTCCCTTCAGATGCGGAAGTATATGAACCCGAGTATATGAACGTCAACGGTGAAGAGGTTACTGGAACCGATTCGACCAGTGTCGAAGACGCAGATACTCCACTTGGTGACACCTCTGTAACCATACCCGCCTCACTTGCCAGAGCGGACAATAACATAGTGGTTTTCGGTTATTGGTTAAATGGGAAAATGTCCAAAACGGCTAAAGTTGAACCTTTTGATGCACTGATAACCGCTCTAAAGGCAATTTTTTCAAGCTTCATTGACACTTCAGCTACAGATAAAATCAAAATCGATAACTTTCCGATCGCATACATTGAAGGTGATAACTACCTGTGCTTCTATTTCGAAACAGCTGACGGTAAAAAATACAGAACGCCGGTTGTAAGATGCAAATATGAACTGATAGACAGTCCTTTTTGAACGGTATTGATTAGCAGGTTTCTAAACGTAGCGTCTGAACAAAAAAAGCGATGCAGTCATCTGCATCGCTTTTTTTATATCGAAACTGTTGCCCTGTTATGGAAGTGTTACTATTTCTCTGGCTCCGAAACCAGTTGTTGGAGCTGACATAGCTGCCCAAAAACTGCTAACGTCGGCATTAACTTTATTAAGATAGACTTCAACAGATGAGCCTGAAGCCAAAGCAGACAAAAGATCAGCGTAGCCCGGATAACCAATATCCTGAATTACCAGCTTACCCGATACAACCTTACAGTATCCAACTACATATTCCGGATGGGTGTCTACATCTCCAGATACGGCAGCAGCGGTATTGAACACAATATATTCTGCAGAATCAAGAGTGACTCCGGTTTTTGTGATACCGACATTGAACATAAGATCGCCGATGACTTCAGCACCGCTCGAATAAGAGCCCTGATATGAAGAATTTGATTCTGTTATCTTGCCGTTTGCATCGAAACACTCTTCATCTGTATTTACACCGCTGTTGCTTGACTGAATATATTTGCAGTATCCGCCATTGTCGTCCGCATAACCTTCGATACGGTAAACATAGCTGCCCGTGTTTGAAGAAGAGAAGAAAAGCGCGCCTTCGCCCTGTTCTTTGATACTCATTTCCATCGTGAACGCGCTGCCTTTATAAGCCAGAGTCATAAGTTTCTGGTCGGCGTCAAATACGAACTCGGCATATCCGTCAGCTTCATCGGCTCTTACAGGTTCAGGAGCAGGTTCAGAGCTCACAAACAGCGGAGTCAGGGTTTTGGTCTTCTTCTTGTCTTCACTCCAGAAGATCGAGTTTTTTTGAGTCGAGCCGTCATCATATGTCATGCTTATATCAACACAATACTTGTATGTTCCGGTCAGGTTGTCACTGAACACGATGTCGAAATCCATCGTAACACCAAGATATTCGGACAGATCCTCGCCGGTCATCTCCACAAGAAGATCTATCATTTCCTGTGTAAGTTTGACGCTTGCCTTATGCGACTGCTCGTCGGCAGTGACACCATAGTCCGATATCGCCACATCGGCGATAAGCGCGTTGACCTGTGCATCGACCGAAAACCACATCATCTCTGCGGTTGCATTGCGAATTTCCATTGCTCCAACTGAATTATCACCTACGGCACGGCTTGTGTCCTCGTCATCGCTGCCGTCAATAGATTTCGGCAGTTTAATACTGTAATTATTCGGCAGGTTATTCATTCCGAACGCATCATCCCCGCCGCCGCTGTCACCGCAAGCGCTGACGAAGCATAAACCGAGCACCAAAACCAAAGCCCAAACG
>JAEWVL010000283.1 GCA_023396665.1 Spirochaetota bacterium | reverse complement strand
AGGATAACCGGTGCCGTCATACTTTTCATGATGATACATGGCGATATCCCTGCACATATTGTCAAGCGCCCCGTCTTTGCCGAGAAAAAGATCGGCCCCCTGACGACAGTGCGTGCGCATAACACTTTGCTCATCTTCGCTCAGGCTCTCCGGTTTTTTGAGTATGACATCAGATATTGCCACTTTGCCGACATCGTGCAGCATGGCGGCGATACGCAGGAGATCCTTGTTCTTTCGTATTTCGACATCGGCAATCTTTTTTTTATGGGCAAAATGCTCATATATCTCAATAGAATACGAGCCGACCCTGTTTACATGAGCGCCTGTCTCCCGCGGATCACGTAGCTCAGCCATCTGTATCATTCGCAGAATAATCTCGCGTGTCATCTGGGCGCGTTCAATCGCAACCGACGCGTTGTTCCCCAGAAAGGTAACATACTGACAGAACAACTCACTGAAGGGGATGTTGTTTCCCCCCTCGTCTTTTGCGTTGATAATCTGCATAAGCCCGGTGATATTGCCGCTGCTCGTGACGAGAGGTATAGTCAGGACCGATTGTGTCCGGTACGAGGACATATAGTCAAAATTGGCATTGAAACTGTAGGGAACGGTGTCAGGCAGCGAATAGACATCATCGATGGCGAGCGGCGTTCCCGTCGCAGCGACGTATCCGGCAATCGAACTGTGATCTATTGGGATGGAATAGTTATTATAAATGTTACGGTTATAGGTCTTGTCCGTTTTTGCGAGAAAGTCATTCTGCACATAAGCGAAAGTCAGCTGATCACCGTCTCTGAGAAATATTGAGCCCGCTTCCGCAGCGCAAAAACTGCGCGCATCTTTCAGAACCGTGTCCAGCAATGAATCCAGATCTTTAATGTGATTCAAGCGCTCGGTAAGGGCAAGCAAATCACCAAGATCCACACACGACCTTTCCTCACTTTTCATAGTCATCACGCCATACTTTTAAGAATTTGTATCTATAATATCACAAGAAAAGTGCACTTTTTCAACAGATTTTTTCTCAGTTTGCAAAACAAGAGGCGGGGGGATAGCGCTGTCATATCTGATACCCCTGCAACTTCGGGCAATGAAATTCCCCGGAAACTTAAGTCAAATTCAACAAAATTTCAATTTCATACAGTTTTGCGCTTTTTTTTCTTGCTACACGAAACACATAGACAAAAAAGGGCAGAGCTATGCATTTGTACAATGGCGTTTTATCCGGATCGAATGAACAGCAAGTTGATTTTATTTCATGTGACCCGAAGCTCATTGGCGGGATCGGTTGCGCAAAAGGATGATTCATGAACAAAATAATCAAGAAGAAACAACTTTCGGCGGATGTTTTCATGATGGAAATCGAGGCCGCCGAAATTGCGGCAGCACGAAAGGCGGGCCAGTTTATCATTCTCATGATCGGCGACGATTATGACGAACGGATTCCCCTGACAATCGCCGATGCGGATTCTGAAAAGGGGACTATCACCCTCATCTTTCAGGCGGTCGGCGGAACAACGCGCCTACTCGCACAAAAGAACGAAGGCGAGTATATCGCGCATCTTCTAGGCCCCCTGGGAACTCCAACACATATACAGAAATACGATCGCCCGGTTGTTTGTGTCGGCGGGGGGATCGGCGTGGCGCCGCTTCACCCCATCGTACAGGCCTTTAAAAAGGCGGGCAATACCGTCATCACCATCATGGGGGCCCGCAACGCCGACCTGCTTATTCTGGAAGAACAGATGAAGGCCTATTCGGATGAACTCATCGTCTGTACCGACGACGGAAGCCGCGGCCGCAAGGACCTGGTCACCGTACCCTTGAAAGAACTTTGCGAGTCCAGTACACCTCCCGCGGAAGTGATCGCCATCGGCCCTCCCATCATGATGAAGTTCTGTGCCGCCACCACCAAGCCATACAATATACCGACAGTCGTGTCTCTCAATACGATCATGGTCGATGGCACGGGAATGTGCGGAGGCTGTCGCGTATCCGTCGGCGGCGAAACCAAATTTGTCTGTGTCGATGGCCCGGAATTCGACGGACATCTAGTCGATTTCGACAACATGATGGCGCGTCTGTCCTCGTACAAACAGCACGAGAGCCACTTCTGCAACCTTAGTGAAATTGCCAAAGAGGGGATAAAATGAGCGACATGCATTTGACTATTGAACAACTCGACCAGGCAGCATCGGATATTCTTCGCGACATTGCGGCAAAAGATCTGAAACCGAAAGATCGGAGTGCCATTCCGCAACAGGATATGCCATGCCAGGATCCCGAGCTGCGGCGATCGAACATGAACGAGGTAGCGCTCGGCTATACCGAAAACCAGGTTCTCACCGAAGCTGCGCGCTGCCTGCAATGCAAGAATGCACCATGTGTAAACGGATGCCCCGTCCGCATTGACATCCCCGGATTCATACGAAAAACAACGAAGAAAGACTATCAGGGGGCTTACGAACTGATCCGCGAATCAAGCGTGCTTCCCGCGATTTGCGGCCGGGTCTGCCCCCAGGAAAAACAGTGCATGCTTGAGTGCACCGTCGGCAAGGTTCTGAAAGATCCGGAAAAATCCGTCGCAATCGGCCGCATTGAGCGCTATCTTGCGGATCATGCAAAACCCCTTGCAAAAAAGGAAGCAACTTCAAGCACATCAAAAAAAGTTGCCATCATAGGCAGCGGT
>JAEWVL010000151.1 GCA_023396665.1 Spirochaetota bacterium | reverse complement strand
TCTTTTAAGCGTCCGGAAATTCTCGACAATTCGAGAGAATCGCCTGTATAGTCCGCTATATCCTGAATTTCAGCTGGTTGATAATTATGCGCGACGATTACCGCTCCGCTTTGCTGTTGTAACCGTTTGATTTCATTTACGTAATCGATCATCGCACCCTCTGTTCTGAGTCTTTCTTATATATTTTTCTGGCTTACTTACGTCTTCTACATGACTTCTATACCACAAGAGATCTATATCTGAATCACTTTTTTTCCAGCAAATCACCGAGCGTCGTTCCCTCAAGTGTCTCGCAAATGCGATCGTTCAGCTTCTGCCAAATATCCCGCGAACTGCACTGGGAATACTTTTTACATGACTTGGGATGGTCGGTGCAGTCGACCACAGCAATTTTGCCTTCGAGAATCTCAATGACCTTCAAAACAGAAACACTTCGTATGCCGGCCGCCGGCATGAAGCCGCCGTTTTTGCCCTGACTGCTGGTGACAATACCGCCCTTTTTAAGATCATGAAATATATTTTCAAGGTAGCGCAGCGAAACATTTTGCCGCTCCGCGATATCTCTTATCGAAACTGGTTTATCGCTATAGCTTTGAACCAGTTCGACAAGAGCCCGAATTGCATACCTGCTTTTTGTGGATAATTTCATGGTTCAGGCAGTTTCCTTATCGTGACAAAGTATCGTAAGCTGTTTTCCGGATAAAGATGCAGACGCCGGCCACTACTGTCAATAGCATTATGATCCTTTTCACAATAAATATCACTTTTTTTGTGATATTTGTGGGTTTCAGGGTCTTTTCTGCGGCGTCGGAGCTTGTGTTTCGTAATTATCTTGATTTTTTTTACGCGTAAGACCCACACTATCTCCCTAAGCCCGGCAGCCCTTTTTGCGCTATCCCCCCCCTTTTAAAGCGCATAAGAGGCAAAGCCGATAATGGCTAATGCTATCGCCGCCATCAGTCGATAACACATTTTTCAATAACGGAGTTACTATGGCAGAATCGATGCTGATTGCATATGACCGTATGAAAGAGCAGATAGAGCGTGCCGTAAGTTCATTCAATACAGAGGGACGGGGACAGATCAAGGTCTCCTATGAAAAGGGGCTCAGCTCTGTCTCATTTCCCATTCCCTATCTTAACGAAAGCATTCTGTATAACGTTATTCACATTATGAAAAGCCATCTTGAAAATGTGCGTATACATTCGTTCGGCGACGGTTATTACGCATTTCAGGCACTCAACAAGAATCTATTCAGCGCCGAGAATATTCTCGATAACATCAAAGTCGAGCTGCTCGGGCTCTCGTCAAATTTCAGAATTGAAGCGACAAAAAAGGGTAATCTCACACAGGAAGAAATTAATCTGATTATCGGAATATATTCGTTCGTCTATTCCGGCGAATCCGAAGACCCGGTGCAGCGGCTGCAGCAGCTCGGCTGTTCGGTGTTTTTCGATCATCAGCTCGACTGGAACTATATCGCGGGATACGAAGATATCAAGCGCAAGATTAAGGAATCGATTATTCTGCCGCTGACCAACCCCCGGGTCTACGATGAGATATCCAGGCTGACACGGCGTGTCGTCGAGTCGAACCGGCCGAAAGCGATTCTCTTCGAGGGGCCTCCGGGTACGGGCAAAACCACCATCGCGCGCATCATCGCAGGTGAGGTGAAAATACCCCTCGTCTATGTGCCGGTCGAATCGATCATGTCCAAGTGGTACGGGCAGTCTTCGCAGAACCTCTCGCAGATTTTCGACTACAGCGAGCTGCTCGGAAACTGTATTCTTTTTCTCGACGAGATTGACTCTCTGGCCGGCTCACGCGATCAGAACATGTTTGAGGCGACACGCCGCATTCTTTCGGTGCTGCTTCGCCGACTTGACGGCATCGGCGCGGTGACCAGCACACTCACCATCGGCGCGACAAACCGCAAGTGCGATCTTGATTCGGCGCTCATCAGCCGCTTCGATCAGAGCATCGTTTTTCCGCTTCCGGGAGCAAAAGAGCGCAGCGCCATTTTCTCGAATTACGCAAAACATCTCACCGAAGAGGAATGTCTCGCGATAGCGACGATAGCCGAAAACCTTTCCGGAAGAAACATCCGCGATGTTTGCGAATATACCGAGCGGCGCTGGGCACGTAAACTGATTGTTCAAAACGCCGAAGCGAGCGCCCCCCCGGCCGACTATTACAAATACTCGGTTGAATTATGGATGGGTGAGAACAAGGAATGAACCTGAAAAAATGTATCATGCTTCTGCTGCTCGTATCCCCCCTTTTTTGTACATGCTGTAAACAGCGCACGCTTGCCGATGAGCTGCAGGGTATGCGCATTTTCTATAACTCGGGTTTCGCCGGTGAAGAGCTCGAATTCTGCGAAGCGGCCGGGAGATATCGCGTGATACGGCGGGTGCTCGGTTCGGGTGTGGCGGTCGTCAGCGAATGCAAATACGAAGTCGCTTCGACGGGCGTGAATTTTGTCGAACTCGGCGATATCGTCGAGGGAGACCGTTCGATGTTTCCCCGCTCGCAGAAGATTCGCATCGAAAGAAAGCTGAACACGCTTCGCATTTTCTACGACGACCACGAGAAAGAAATCTGGTTTGTCAGACACCTGAGGGGAGAACTTCGATGATACTGGCCGCGGCGCAGATTAAGACCTACGACACCGATACAGATGCGAATCTCGAACTGCATTACCGCATGATAGAAAGCGCGGCCGCTAAAGGGGCTCGGCTGATCGTTTTTCCGGAAATGTCGATTACCGGCTATGTGCGGGAAACAGCGGCGGAGCGGGCCTTCAGCGTTGATGACGCACGATTGAGCAAACTGAAGGCGCTGGCCGCCGAAAAGCAGATCGTCATTGTTGCGGGTGCTCCTGTATTACTTGCTACCGGTCTTTATATCGGCAGCATTATAATACAACCGGATCAAACGGTGCTGCTCTATACCAAACAGTATCTGCATCGCGGCGAAGAAGTGTATTTCAAATCGTCTTTTGATTACAATCCGTCGATCAAGCTTGAAAATGAATGCATGTATTTTGCCATTTGCGCCGATACCGACGAAGCACTGCATGCGCAGAACGCCGCACAAAACGGCGCAAGCATGTACATCGCGTCAATCTGCTTCTCTCACGAAGGGCTGCCTTCGGGTTATAAAAGATTTTCTCAATATGCGAAGCGACACAACATGTGTGTATTGATGTCAAACTTCTGCGGACAGGTGTACCGGTATAACTGCGGAGGCTTAAGCGGCTTCTGGGACAACAGCGGCTTTCTTGTCGCCGGCTTAAGCAGCTCTGAGAACGCTTTGCTCATTGTTGAAAAGAAGGCTGACAAGTGGAGCGGCTATACACTGGCAGATTAAAACAGCAAGTGCTCTATGAAACGCTTTCCTGCGTGATTGGTGAAGTATTTTACATCCGGATTGTTACTGTTTGACTGGACTAATGATCCAAATATGCGCGGAATTTTGCGCCAGTACGTATCCCCCCGCATTATATGATACAAAAAAGCCGGATAGCGTAAATTAGGGAAAGAACTATCTTAGATAGGGGTAACCCCCATTGATAGAAGGGGATATTGCCCAGTAGTCGGCACTACCATTTGCCAATTCACCCGCAAAGTCCCAACCTGCATTTGTGAAAGTTGCCATTGATTTCATAACTGGAGCACTAATTTTTGTTCCATTTCCGTTAGTGTGGTCATCAAGAAAAAAACTGTTTGATACTGTACCGGCCGTTCGATATCCGACCAAGCCGCCAACATTCGTACTTCCACTTATGCTCCCTGTTGCATAACAATTGCTGATGTCGCCTTTTGAATTACCGACAAATCCGCCTACAAAATTGCCACCTGCTGCACTTACCATACTCGTAGAATAACTGTTTTCAACATTATATGAAACACCGATTAATCCACCAAACTCTGCGTTTACTGCTGTACTTATAACTGATCCACTGGAATAACAAAAGCTGACACTACTGGTAGTTCCGTCATTATAACAACTACCAACAAGGCCACCAACCCCACTACCTTTACTCGTTACTGTACCGCTATAATAGCAATATTCTATCAAAGCCCCATAACCGGAACAGCCAACCAGACCACCGGTATTTGTTGCTCCACTTACATTTATCGTACTGAAACAATAACGGATTGTACCTCCTTTGTTGTAAGCGACCAATCCTCCTACTGTGCTGGAGTTACCCGCATCGACTGAACCGCTTTGCACCGAACAGTTTTCAATTATATTGGTATTTACCGAAGCAAGAGCGCCGTTATTCACATAGGGGTCGGTAGTATTACTAAAAATATCTACATCTTTTAAAACAATATTTCTGATTGTACCATTATTCGTCCCAAACAGGCCCTTATCGGAACCCGTGGTTTTATAATCAGATATTGTATGATTATTTCCATCCAATGATCCGGTGAATACCGGACCGATCGGATCCCACTCGACGCCGCCAAGATCGATGTCGGCACCAAGAAAATATTCACCACCGAGATCATCCGAAATCGCCGCCAATTGAGCGGCAGTTGTTATTACCCCGGGTATGGCTTCGCCCGACTCGGTCTGGCTTCCGTCGGGAAGCACCGGGTCGTTGGGAGGATTTACCGGGGCAACGCCCGGCCCGGAGGTGGTGCTGACAATCAGCTTATAACGCTTGGTCTTGCCACCCCTGGTCGCAACATCTACCGTTACCGGCGCGACTGCCGACGTGCTGAAATCAATTTCGCTCCCGCCCGATACAATTGTTTTACCGTTAAAGGTGATCGTGTCACCGTTGTATCTGAAGACCGGTTTCAGCGCCGACAGATTTGTCCCGTATGCAAGCTCGACACGGATTGTGCCGTCTTCGAGGTGGGCTCCGTCAGCACTGAGGCTGTCCTCGTATCCTTCGAAACTCAGGTAGGTAAGCCGGTACGCGGAGACCTTGTAGTCGAGATAGGTTTCATTTCTGTTGTCAAAGACGCGATAGACACAGTAATCAGAATAATCCTGCGCATCCTGTACGCTTGTCTGGTCGATTTCCTTTTTGTTACTGTCAACATAGCAGACCTTAACACCGGCCGGCTCGGTGGTAAACGAACATCTGAGACCCTTGAGGGATATCTTGTGCGGCAGATCGAACCAGATGGCGTTTGCCTCGATTGCGCTTTCATCAATGATTATACTGCCATTACCGAACATCGTCGTCTTCAAGGCGGAATTCTTCTCTTCCTTAAAACTGAAGCTGGTAAACCAGGCCTCGGCATTTTTAACCTTGATCGTATAGTTAGTACTGTTGCCGTCATACGAGTAAAGTTTGTACTCATAGCTCTGTGTATCGCTGAAATTCAGGGCGCTTTCTCCGCTAATCTGCCGTTTATCGTCAACAAAGAGAGCATAGCCGTTTATGGTATAGCTGGCAACCAGATCAAGGCCGGGAGATGCCTGCGGCAGCATATCCTTCGGAAAAACAGCCAGATATGAATTCTCCGCATGTTTTGGCAATATTGCATTAATATCGAGTCCGAGAGCGGGATTTGCTGCCGAAGAGAAGTAAAAAGATTCAATAGAGCGATCACGGAGAATATCTTCGTAATTTATCCTGCCGCAAGTTGGCAAAAATAAAAATAGTGTAAAAATCAACAGTATCTGTCTCAAAGCACATCCCATAAAATGCAGTCAGAATTAACATGAAACTTATAAGGGAGGATAGTCAATCCAACTTCATCGAATTATGTCCCATAAAAAATTACAAAATGAAAACATGACATAAAAAAATATGATTATCTATTTTTATTCAAGCGATTTTTACAAAATATCCAAGATTATCGACCATGGTACAATAGATAGTATTAAAGTAGATACAAAAAAAAAGCCCCGAAACAGGGGCTTTTTTGCGAGAGACAATCAGTGTATATCAATCTTGATCTGTTGCGGTTTTGTCTTCTCGGCCTTTGGAACATCGATCGAAAGGATACCGTTTTTGTAAGACGCCTTGATCTGATCGCCCTTGATGTTCTCAGGCAGCTGCACGTTGCGGGAGAACGATCCGTATCGACGTTCGCATACGAGCGAATTTCGGGTCTTCTTCTCGTTTTCGTACTTCTTCTCACCTTTGATCGTGAGGATACCGTTTTTGAGCGATACATCCATATCCTTCTCTTCGATACCGGCTATCTCGGCCTTCAGATGATAGGCTTCATCATCTTCCTCGATATCAATCGCCGGATACATTTCACGCGAAAAGAAACGATCATTCATAAAGTTGTCAAAGAAGCTCTCAAAGCTGCGGTCGAAAAGATCGTTGTTCGCGTTACGTTTTGTTAAACCCCAATTCATAAAGAACCTCCTTATGATTTACATTCTGTTAGCACTCGATGTATATGAGTGCTAACAATCAAAAAGTTACTAACAAACAATTTTTTCGTCAATATTTTTCAAAAAAAATTTTTTTAATACGTATTACATACAGACACGCAAGATTCTCGAGGGGGGATATGCTATGCAGAACATCGGAACAAGCATAAATATTGAGCGCACATACCTTGATAGAGTTCAGAGCGCCGCCCGGCAGCTGAACATATGCGAACAGGAATTACTGTCCCTGTTGGTGCAAAAATCACGCTTACTGCTGGGAAACAAGGCGGTAACAGGACATGCTGTGAAATACCAGCACGATTCTTGTTCGGCGGAATACGTGATTCATCATGTGAACTTATTCGCGGTAGACTACGAATTCATGACCGGGCGGCGCTACCTGTTCAAGATTTCCGTCAGTTTTTTGTTTCGCCTCGCCATTGTCTGCTTTTTGGATGAAATACTGTACGATTGGACAAAAGAAAAGGCTCGCTCCACCGCCGAAAGAAGAAAGTACACAACTAACTCTCACTACACTTCTTATGATATTGCTCATCTTCTGGATGTTTCTTCTGAATTTTGGGTTATTCCCTGGCCGCGAGAATAAAAACAGCCCGATTAAAAGAACAAAGACATACGAATCATATCTCTGCACTCGATCCCGTTTTCGAATATGGGTTCCTTGCAATATCTTCTGAAAAAATCAAATTCAACCCCTACGATTCTGAATCCGCATTTCTGATACAACAGCATCTGCTGTACTCCGGGATTCCCCGTTCCTATCTCAGCGCTGCGATATCCGTCCTCTTTCGCCCTTTCAAGCGCGTATTCGACCAGACTTCTTCCAATACCCCGGTTCTGGTACTCAGTCAAAACAGCGACGTTCATAATCTCAAAGCACCCGGGGCGCGTTCGCAAACCCGCAATCACTCCAACAGCAATCGTCCCGATTTCGGCGATATAAACTCTGCCCTCCGAACAATATTCGCGCACCATATCTTCATTCGGATCAGCCAGCAAAAGAATATCCATCGGCAGATCCTCTGCTTCACGTAAGGGGCGAATCTGAAGTCCTTCAATTTTTTTCTGTGCCATAGTACCTTTCCTTATCACAAATCGAACATTTCTCAAAAAAAACGCTTCCTTATTGACAATACGTAAAGTACTTTTTTCATAAACATACGACTGTTCTTTTATCCCGCAATACGGTTTTCGCATTTTGGCTTCATCCAGCCCGTTGTCGCGATACAGCATGTCGCAAAGAGGATTCCATTATCAAATGACTACTATCAAAAAAAGATTACCTATCCCCCCCTTGCATGAAAAACATATCGCCCGTATTTTCAAAACGCTTAACAATGCCGGTTTTGAGTGCTTCATCGTGGGCGGCAGTGTACGCGATATGCTGCTCGAGCTGCCGGCTTATGATTTTGATTTTACCACCAACGCCCGACCCGAACAGATAAGCGCACTCTTTAAACACAGCATCCCCACCGGAATAAAACACGGCACCTTAACACTGCTTTTCGACCGATTGTCCTATGAAATAACCACATATAGAAGTGAAGGCGAATACAGCGACGGCCGGCGCCCCGACGAAGTGTTCTTTTCAGAATCACTCGAAGAGGATATTCTTCGCCGCGATTTTACCATAAACGGCCTGGCCTATAACTATAACACCTTCGATGTTCTTGATTATTGCGGGGGGATACAGGATCTTGAAGATAGTATCATACGGGCAATCGGCTCTCCCGAGGATAGACTCTCAGAGGACGGACTTCGCGGATACCGCGCCTGCCGTTTCGCTTCAAAACTGAATTTCCAGATAGATCGGGCGACGCTCAAAGCGATTAAATCCACTCTTTCTGTTGCGGAAAAAGTATCCGTTGAAAGGGTGCGTGATGAAATCATGAAACTGATGAACTCAGACAAACCCTCGGTCGGCATTGAATATATGCGAATGACCGGATTACTCGACTTATGCCTTCCAGAACTGGCCGACACCTACGGCATTAAGCAGAATAAATACCACAAATATGACGTTTACTACCATAACCTTTATTCCTGCGATGCGGCGCCACAAACACGCCCCCTCATACGCTTTGCCGCACTCCTGCACGATATAGGAAAACTTCCCTGCCGGGGAACCGGTGCCGACGGCGATTACACCTTTTATAATCACGAGATTGTCGGTTATCGTATCGTAAAAAAAATCATGAAGCGCCTGAAGTTCTCAAACGACGAGATTGAAGAAGTCGGAAACCTGATAGTGAATCATATGTTTCACTATACAAACGAATGGACCGACGGTGCGGTACGGCGTTTTATAAGAAAAGTCGGTCTCGAGAATATCGATGATCTGCTTCTTCTACGTGAGGCAGACCGTGTCGGAAACGGTTCCCGCTCCGGACTGGCCGAACCGGTTTACAAACTGCGTCGTCGTATCGATGAGATCATCGAGAAAGAAAATGCCATGTCCATCAAAGATCTGGATATTAACGGCACTGTTCTGATAGAGGCATTTTCCCTTTCGCAAAGTCCGGTTATCGGGAAAATTCTTAATTATCTGCTCGAACAGGTTCTCGACGATCCTTCCTTGAACAACCAGGAAACACTTCTGCGTCTGAGTGATAATTTTCTGAAATCAAATGTCTAGGGTATCTCCAATTACAAATCCCGGTAATTCACACCTCGAAGTATCCCTATGGTAAACGAGGTAAACCCCTTGCCGGTGCTTATTCGAGGCCTGCTGTAGTTAGTACATACTCCCTTTGCCCCTCAGAAAGCGAAGCGAAGGGAGTATTGCACGGCTAACGCATGTTCCTCACAACAAACCTTACCTGATATTTTTGAACGACTGATCCAGTACTTTTTGAGAAGGCGCTTTCGAAAACAAACTCACCACAAAAGCAACCAGAGAAGAAATTGGCAGCGCAATGACCAGAGGGTCAAGATCTTTCAGCGATGCGATAAGCACATCCCTTCCGAAAATCAAATTACACAAACCAATCGGTTTCGATTCGTTAATATGCAGAAAAACAAGCGCAAACAGACTGATTCCTATTCCGGTCCAAAAACTCGAAAGTGCCGCCAGTTTTGACATCCGCTTCCAGTATAATGCTCCCACAAACATGGGCAGAAACGCAGCTGCACACAGGCCGAAGAAAATCGCTGTTCCTGTCGCGATTATGGCTGTACCTTCTTTGTAAAATAATGGCAGACCGAACGAAAGCAGTGTCGCAAATAATATCGCAACTATCATCGCTATTTTGTTCACGGTTAATGAATTCTTAACCTTTACCTTCAAACCCTTTTCCAGAAAATCCCGCCCGAAAGCCGAACCCATGGCGTGAAACTGACTTGAGAGCGTCGACATCGCAGCGGCAAGAAGCGTTATAAGAAACAAAGAAGTAAACCACCAGGGCATGGCCTTATTTATGAACAAAGGTATAATCGCATCGGTTTTTTTCCCGGCAGCAAGCAAGGCTATTGATCCCGTTTGCTCATAAAAATAGACATTTGACAGTGCACCGACAACAAAAGCAACCCCTGTCATCATCATGATAAAAATGCCGCCCGCCAGAATGGCCCTGTTCAATTCATGTCCGCTTTTAACCGTCATGAACCGTACGACAAGCTGCGGCTGTGCGAGTACACCTATTCCAACGCCGAGTACGATTCTGGTAACGAGCTGCTGCCACATTGGTGATGCGAAAACCGGCATGGCCGCCCATCCCCTATGCCCCCCGGCACCCCATATTTTGACCGCTTCGGGCGCAAGCGCGCTGAGCTTTCTGTGAGCTTCAACAACACCACCGGTCAGCGAATAGATTGCAATCAGAAGAATGAGCATGCTGACAAACATGATCGATCCCTGAAAGGCGTCGGTATACATGACACCCCGCATTCCCCCCATAATGACATACACCGCGACTATTCCGACGAAAACGACCAGTGCCACTTCATATGAAATGGAAAGCGTGGTGGCCATGAACTGTGCACCGCCGATAATGACCGCAGCGGCATACAAGGGCATCGAAAGAAAGATCAGCAATCCCCCCGCACTTTGCAAAAACTCAGAATCGAAACGTCTGCCCAGCAGTTCCGGAAAAGTATGCGCATCAAGGTTGTGTCCCATTTTTCTCGTGCGCAGACCGAAGACCGCAAAAGCGATGAATATTCCAACAAAGATATTCATTACGGTCAGCCAGAGAATACCCATACCATAGACTGCTGCGGCACCGCCAAAACCGACTATCGCCGAGGTACTGATAAATGTCGCTCCATAAGAGATCGCCATTATCATCGGATGAATTTTTCTGCCGGCAAGCAGATAGTCAGATGTCGTCTTTGTTTTTTTGTATCCGAGATAACCCAGAAAGGCAATAACGGAGAGATAGAGAACTACCACAATAACAAGAAAAAGCATATTCATTGCTCATCCCCCTCGTTAAGTTCGGGATCCCTTTTTTCCCACTCAATTTCTTCTTTTATCTCACTTTGTTCGTCCTCTCGCGGTTTGTTCCAGTTAACGATACCGTACACAACACACACTATTGCGGAAAGTATCGTACAAACAAAGGCGAGTGTTACCCCTACATCCTGAAAACCCAGCATGCACATCCCCCTTTTTTCATCGCCGTTAACGATGGTAAATTCCCTTTCTCAGTACCCGCATATGAAATTTCCACTCATCGAGATACTCGTTTCGTATCAGCTCCTCGTTCGCTCCCGAATCATACAGAAACAGAAAAGTGCTTCTCGTCTTTAAAAGAATCCAGCGCAGCAGATCTATGGTTCTCGTCGTATCGACAATAAACTTATCTTCTGGTGAAAACTGAAACAGCTCGTCAAAATAGCGTTTGAATATCTCTGTACTCTTGTTTAACAGCGTCTGATCTTCGAGCCTGATATTTCTTTCAAGTAGCCGCACACTGTTAACGTTCGCAAAATAATAATCAACCGCATGACGAGCCGCCCTCTCGACACTGACCAGCAGTTCTTCGTTTCGATGTTCCTCTTTCTTTCCGATCTTTTCTTCGAGAAAGCGGTACAGATCGCTGTACACAAATTCGACCAGGTACAGGAAGAAATCCTCTTTGGAGAATATATATTCGTATAAACCGCCTTTTGATATGTTCGAACATTCAACAATACGATCGAGTGAACCGTTTTCGTATCCCTTGGTACCGAACTCATTAATCGCAGCGTCAATTATACGTCTTTTCTTCTCGTCGGAAAGTCGCAAAAAGGTATCTTTCATCACATTCCCTTTCGAACCGACTGTACAGTCGGTTTCGTCATATTACGTTTATCTTTTTTCTGTGTCAATCAGTGAAATTGTCTGTTATGTAATTTTGATTTTTTTTCATAAAAAAAGGGCGCTTTCCAGCGCCCTTCATGTCATAAAATCAATACTATATCTTTCAGACTCCTGATACTGATAACCAATCAGTGTCTGTCATATTTTTTTCTCTATTTCCGACAGAATCTCGTTACTTGAAACTGAAAGATCATTCATTTTATTTGTCACGTTCATCAGCAGTTTCGTCAGCTGTGCGACATGCCCTTTTACATTACTGAATATGTCAAGATTCTCCCTGCTGGCCTGATTCGATTCCTCAATATTACTCACGACCGTACGCAAAACTTCCGATATGCTTTTTGTGTTTTGAGCGGTCGAATCCGAAAGCTGTTTTATCTCTTCGGCTATAACCTGAAATCCCAGACCATAACTTCCGGCTCTTGCCGACTCTATCGAGGCATTCAGCGCCAGAATATTAATGTTCGCGGAGAGATCATCAATAAGATTTATCAGGTTGAGCATCTGATTGATGCTCTCAGATGCCTTGGCGATGATATCATTTGCCGTCTGAAACTTCGATAGACCCGTTGCGGTCATATCTGACAGAGTATTGATGGTTTGCGCCTCGTTTTTAGCCATCGTGGCTACCTGCTGTATTGACTCAAGCATTGGTGCGACCAGAGAATTGATCGTTCGGCTTCTTTCCTGAATGGACTTTGATATCTTATCATGTTCATCGAAGACCTCTATTCCCTTCAAAGCACTGGCTATCTCTGACGAGAAAGCCTCATAAATCAGACCGAAAAGATTTTTAGAATTGTAAAACACGTATCCGATCGCATCGTTCTTGTAATTGATGGGAACAATATTCGCAATCCAGGGAGACGTGGCTTCAGAGGGCCAACAGGCATCGGGAACAATCGACGTAGTGTCAAAGGGATCATCGGAAACCCGAATATCACGATCCCTGTTGTAAAAATAGATCACCCTTGACTGTCTGGAAAACGGCTTTGCATCCGGCTCAAGATATTCTACTATCGCGCAGCTGTTGATATCCACCTGGGGAAAATCCCTTTTTATTACTGAAAACAGATATTCCTTGTTGTAAGTGGTCAGCAGGTGCTGGCCGATACTGATGATCTGCGATGATTTGTTATTCGAGTTCAGATATTTCAAAAACTGCAGCTGTTCGGCTCTGCGTGAAATGAGGCCGCGTGCACCGTGCAGAAGATCTTCAATCGCATGAGTATGAATACAATGCTCACGCATAAGCTGTTCGACATCATCATGTTTCAATTTCTTCTGCTTCTTGATTTTTTCCAGGGGAGAGTCTCCCCTCTGCAAAATTACCTGCGGAGACAGAAGCTCTTCACGCACATCCGATATCAGATCATGAAATTCAACGATATCCTCTGCACGGGTTACTTTTTCCAGTGCAGCGCCGAACATCCTGAGAATCTCTATTCCGCGCTCGCCTGATATATCCCCGCGCAGACGCTGCAAGAGGCTGTCTCTCAGCTCCTTTCTCTTTTCCTGTGTATATTTGGCCTTATGATCCTGTGAAAGGTCTTCAGACTTTTTCTCGGCCAAAATACATCCGCACGAGTCGCGAATGATATGTTCGGTCGGAAAAATCGAACACATTTCATATTCACGTTTTTCTATGACATTGATTATCGTATCGATTGCCTTTCTTCCCATCTCGTAGACGGGCTGTTTAACCGATGACAACGGAGGGCTTGAGACATAGGTGGACTCAACATTATCAAAACCGGAAACCGCGATCTTGCCGGGCACATCATAACCTCTCTCCTTAAGCTCGTGCATGGCTCCGAAGGCCATCCAGTCGCTGGCCGCGACAACAGCATCAAATATAATTTTTTTCTCAACCAGAATGGAGACAGCCTCGATACCCGAAGAAAAAACAAAAGCTCCCGGGTAATAGAGCTTCTCATCATAGGGGATATTGTTTACCCGCAAGGCCTCTTTGTACGCTTCAAAACGTTTTTGCGCCTCGTCACTCGCCGGAGGACCGCCTACAAAGGCTATTCGCCGTTTTCCATGCTGAGTAATCAGATGGTTCACCGAATCAAACATTCCCTTGTGATTATCGACTCCGATCGAAGGATAGTCTTTGAAGATGTCTCCGACGCTGACGACAGGGCAGACTGCGGAAAGACGCTTCATAAACGCGTCTTTTCCCGCACGATCCACATGAGATGAAACCGAACTTATCAGGACAACAATGCCCTGAATTCGCCTGTTCGATACAAACTCATAGATTTTATTCTGATTCATCAACGATGCGTCATTATAATCGATGGTACTGCCGACATAGGAGACGAGATTGACACCGCGCTCCTGAGCCTGGTGGCAAACCCCGTGCCAGAGTTCCGCCTGATACTCGTATACGAGCTGGTCTATAAGTAATCCGATAGTCTTTGCCATTGTAGTTCTCCCGCACTCAAATATCGGCATTTTTCAACGATAACAAGACCGATTAAAC
>JAEWVL010000105.1 GCA_023396665.1 Spirochaetota bacterium | reverse complement strand
TCAAGCTTTACGGTTGCGAACAACAGTTGCTGTTCGCGATTCGGTTTCTTAAATGTTTTCATTGTCATATAATACAAATTTGTCTAATTATTGCAAGTATTTTATAGTTGAAAAATCGACAGCCTGAATAGATCTTTGAAGTCCGGCGGAAGCCTGATCTCCATAATTGATCCGCCTTAAATACTCGACATGCTGTAATCTCGCCTCACAAGTTTGCGACCACCAGTAGCGGTCATCCTGTGCATCAGCTTGCGCATACGTCGCTGTTACGGAAAAGGCCGTTTTATCAAGAACAGTTTTGCTTATTGTATCTTCCATTTATTAATCCCGAGGCTCCTGAACATAGTTGCCTGCTGCCTGTCTATTTGAAGGATACAGGCAAAAATGCCTTTGTCAAGATAATTAGGGCTTATCGATCAGCCGCATCGGCAACAGCATATAATCTGCCTTTCAGCAAAGCTTTGCCATAGTGTGTCAGATACGCCGTGAGACGCTGCATGCTGCTTGAATAATGAGCATAATCAATCGTAAGCGTTTTAACTTCTTTTTAATAACCCTTGTCGTTGGATATTATACAGAAATCGTCCATGTTACCTGAGATAGCACTTTATTCTGCTACGTTCTTTCTTGAAGTGATCAAACGTATCAAGATAAACATTTGCAAAAAACAGACTGGTGAAGTTGCCGATTGGCAACCCGGAATATCCATTGCCACATTTCGATATATTAACAGCGCACAGGTTGATAATTTCAGAATGACTCGTATTGTATCTCGCGCAGGCATCGAACAGCTTCTCGATATTTGTATACAGAAGCGTAATTGAAGTTCTCATAGCATTCTCCTTCTGTGTATAACGTTTCAGAAAGGGAAAATGCAAAATAAAATCCCGCCTGCTATACTGGAACACATAAAATTTTAATTTCTGATCACAACACAATGCTTCTGCTGAAGACTATATTCTTTGCGGCTGCTTAAAAAATAAGGGATTCAAAGATTCTTATTGAAATATTTCGTGAAATAGACAAAAATGAGCACAAAGGGATGTTGCAAAGCCATTCTCTCATTGGAAGTGGGGAGTCCAACTGTAAACAGAAAATCGTTTTTCATAGAGAAGCCCTCTCCCTACTCCCCATTAAGCGCTTTCACTGGGAGAGGGCGCGCAGTAGCGCGGGTGAGGGCATAAGATCATAAGTGGAATGCTCGACCGCAAGATCGACTCTCTGGTATATCAGTTCTACGGTCTGACCGATGATGAGATCGCCATTGTGTGGGGGGGAAATGATTGAACTTGATGTTGAAAATGGTTCTACTTTCTACAGAAATTGTCGCACCGGTGCGACAAAAAACAAAGAGGCTGATTATGGGAAGAAATGACAATAACCACCTGTGCTTTACAACCGATCCCTTCATGTATGGCCATGATTAAGTCTGCAAAATGAGTCTCAGAATAATAAAGATGATCAACGATTACGGTGTAAAATGCTTGGTTTTGACCAAAGGACTGCCGGTAAAAGAGCTCGCCGCTTGCGATAAACGTAATACATACGGAATAACTCTTGTCTCTCTCGAAGAGAAGTTCCGCGAAACAATGGAACCGAATTCCGCACCATACCGGGAGAGAATCGAAAGTCTCAAGAACTTGAAGAGGAAAGGGTACACCACATGGGTGAGCATCGAACCCTATCCCACCCCCAATATAATCGATCAAAATCTTGAAGCCATACTGAATGAACTGTCATTTGTTGACCGCATAATCTTCGGCCGTTTAAACTATAACAAGCTTGTCTCCACTTACAAAGGGGCGAAAACTTTTTTCAACGAAGCTGCAGAGCAGGTTATTGAATTTTGTGATAAAAAAAGAATTGCGTATCACATTAAAGAGGGAACTATAAGCGAATGTACTCCGGAGGCCGTAGAATTTGCAATTCCGGACAGTTCGCTAAGCAGTCAAATTGCTTCGAGTTTATAAATTTTGTAAGCTCAAGGTTACAAAATCATTTCAAGCGGGAATTAAGAATTGTGACAATTTCTTCAAGTGTATTACACCGTACGTGAAGCAAAATGTCAAATGAGAGCCGTCTGTCGTAAGGTTAGTGGGTGATTAAATACATTGAAAGGATGTTCGCCGATGACAAGAGAAGACAAACTCGATAACCTGAAAAAACTCACTGACACGTTCGGGGCGAACATCGCGCAATACAAGAGCGCAATTTATGACGAGGCAAATACTCGTGTCGATTTTATCGACAAGTTCTTCGAACTGCTCGACTGGGATGTGCGTAACACGCAGGGTTTTTCCGAAGAGTATCGTGATGTCGTCCGCGAAGATAAAGTCGTTATTCAGGGCAAACCAAAGGCTCCTGATTATTCTTTTCGCATCGGGGGGATGCGTAAATTCTTTGTTGAGGCGAAAAAGCCCGTTATAAAGATCAAAGAGGAGGTTGACCCCGCATTTCAGGTGCGCCGCTATGGCTATACGGCGAAACTACCCATATCAATTCTGACCGACTTTGAAGAATTCGCCGTCTATGATACTCGTATCAAACCCGATAAGAACGACAAGGCCAGCGTCGCCCGTCTGTTTTACTGCACCTTCGATGAATACGAGAAGCATTTTGATTTTCTGTCAGAGTCGTTTTCGAAGAATGCCATTCTGAAAGGCGGGTTTGACCAGTATATTGTCGATAACAAAGTAAAAAAAGGAACTTCGGAGGTTGACCGCGAGTTTCTGAGCCTGATACAGCACTGGCGCGAAGAGCTGGCCAGGAATCTCGCATTGCGCAACAAGGATCTCGACACTATTCAGCTTAATATGGCGGTGCAGAAGATCATCGACCGCATAATCTTTCTGCGCATCGCCGAAGACCGCGGAACCGAACCCTACGGCGAACTGAGCGCTACGCTCAAGGGCAAAGAATCGTGGAGTGCCGTCAACCGAATCTTCGTGAACGCCCATTCGAAATATAACAGCGATCTATTCAAAATCGAAGACTCGATATCCTCCCTTGCCGTGGATGACTCTGTGCTGAAACTCATCATCGGCGGCATGTATTATCCCGACTGCCCCTACGAATTTTCGGTGTTACCGATCGAAACGCTCGGCAATATTTACGAGCAGTTTCTCGGCCAGACGATTCGCCTTACCCCGGCGCACCAGGCGAAGGTCGAAGAAAAGCCCGAGGTGCGCAAGGCCGGCGGCGTATACTACACGCCGCAGTATATCGTCAATTACATAGTCTCTCACACCGTCGGCGAGAAGATCAAGTCGCTTACACCCGAAGAGATCGCCGGTATCAAGGTGCTCGACCCCGCCTGCGGTTCCGGCTCTTTTCTGATCGGAGCCTATCACTATCTGCTGCAGCACCATCTGATGTATTATTCAAACGAGAAGAACCTGAAGCGCTCGCTCAAAGAAGGGCTGATCTATCAGCTCGACGAGCACCATTATCACCTGACAATTAAAGAGAAGCAGCGCATTCTTCTCAATAACATTCATGGTGTCGACATCGACGCGCAGGCGGTCGAGGTTACCAAACTCTCGCTTCTGTTAAAACTGATGGAAAACGAGACCGCCGAAAGCGAAGGCTCTCTTTTTCGCGTCAGCGACATGAAGTACCTGCCCAATCTCGGCGACAACATCAAGTGCGGCAATTCGCTTGTCGACAAGGACTACTACGACAACGAGGGTACGCTCTTTGACGAAGAGACGATCCGCAAAGTGAACACCTTCGACTGGAAAAAAGAGTTCGCTTCCATATTCGCGCGCGGCGGATTCGACTGCGTTATCGGCAACCCGCCTTACGTGCGTCAGGAGATGCTGACTGAATTTAAGCCCTACTTCGAGTCGCATTACAAGAGCTATCACGGGGTGGCCGATCTGTATGTGTACTTTATCGAGAAGGGCATATCGCTGTTAAGGACTAATCAGGCTGTCGATTTTTCAACTATAAAATACTTGCAATAATTAGACAAATTTGTATTATATGACAATGAAAACATTTAAGAAACCGAATCGCGAACAGCAACTGTTATTCGCAACCGTAAAGCTTGAAACAATAGCCCCAATCGGAAGTTCGTTACGGACGATTGATGAACTGGTAGACAAACTTGATACCAGCAAGATCGAAGCAACTTATGATTTTGAAACAAAAACAGGTG
>JAEWVL010000354.1 GCA_023396665.1 Spirochaetota bacterium | reverse complement strand
GACGACAACGATCTGTTATACATCGCCCTTGCGCGGAAAAATGACAGCAATATACAACTCGTGAAACAGGTAAAAAACACAAAATTACTGAGCGAACTCGATATTGACGCAAATCTTATTGAAAAAGCGATATTATCCAAAAGTGATGAATTTCTCAGAAGCCTTGACCATGACCAGGTCATACTCAATATTTCACCAATGGCAGGTGCAGCCCTTTTAGGAATAAGTATTCCATTGAGACTGAAAGAAGGTTACTCGCAGGATACTTTCATCATTGTTTGTATCACTCCATCGAGCATTTGTGAGGTAGTAAAAAGCGAAGGAATAACAAAAACTCTTGTTGTCAATCGTTCCGGCGATATTCTCGCACATGAAGATATCGCTATGATTTTATCCGGAACGAACATATCCCGGCTGCCAATAATTGTCGACATGCAGACGAGCCCGATTGACAACGGTCAGTCAAAATATAAAGACGAACATGAAATTGAATATCTCGGTTCATTCAAAAAAATAGATTTCGGATCAATCGGTGTCGCTTCTTATGCAGAAACAGACAAAGCCTTTCAATCTGTTAAAATTATTCAGCGACGCAACACCTTAATACTGATCATTGTTCTCAATGCGGCACTTATAGTAGGATTTGTTTTCTCTAAGACTATTACAAATCCAATAAAGCGCCTTGTAAAATCAATGAAAGAGGTAGCGCAAGGTAATTTCGGCTATCAGATAAGCAAAATACCACGTGACGAGATCGGTCAGCTAATGACATCCTTCAACAAGATGAACAAGGGCCTGCAGGAACGGGAGAAGATTAAAAGTGCTTTCGGAAGATTCGTAAACCGGGATCTGGCTGAACGTTTATTAAATGAAGAAATCAAGCTCGGGGGCGAAAGAAAACGGGTGACAATTTTCTTTTCCGATATTCGTTCTTTTACCGCAATATCCGAAAAACTACAGCCGGAAGAGGTCGTCTCTTTTTTAAATGAATACATGACTTTGATGGTCGACTGTGTTAACAGAAATAAAGGAACAGTCGATAAATTTATCGGCGATGCGATAATGGCTTTGTGGGGTACGCCGGTATCCTACGGTAATGATGTTGAAAACGCAATTAATGCGGCTCTTCTTATGAGGCAAACACTAATCAATTTCAATAAAAACCGCGGATCATCAAAACGCCCCCGAATAAGTATCGGTTGTGGAATTAACACAGGAACTGTTCTTGCGGGACAAATCGGATCACAGGAAAAAATGGATTATACGGTGATAGGAGATGCAGTCAATCTTGCATCCAGAATTGAACAATTGAACAAGGCTTTTGGTACCGATATCCTCTTATCCGAAGAAAGCTATGCTGAGGTTCGTGATATTTTCAGATGCATCAAGATGCAAAAAATATACGTTAAAGGGAAAGAGAAGGCTTTGCAAATATGGGCTGTAATGGGAAGAGCCGACGATCCCGATACACCCGCATCAATAGACGAATTGCGTGAACTTGTCGGCATCAATTACAGTACAAAATCCAAATCCTTACTTGCGGAAAAAAAATATTCATTGGTGAAAAATAAAAAACAATAATATGAAAAAAGATATTGCTATCCTTGCCGCTTTTTTTTCAATCATCGTCGTTGCATCGGCGGCTCTCGTCATTGATTTCTATTCTTCATCACGCCGTGCTACAACTTCTGAAATTGGACATATTACCTTCAAACGCAAAACAGCACAGCGTAAATATTTCGATCAACCTATATGGGAGTTTCTTTATAAAGATTCCCCTGTTTATAACAAAGATAAAATCAGAACCTCCACAGATTCACTGTCGATTATCTATTTTGACAGCGGACTCGAAGTAGAACTTGATGAAAACACTCTCGTTTATCTCGATATGGAAGGGGATAATCCTGTTATCAACTTCAGCGAAGGTTCAATTCGCACAAGAAACACCGGCAACGATTCAAAAAACACCATCCTGATTGATGATCAGAAAATATCCTTAAACAATGCTAATGCCTCCGTCACCAGAGCGACAAACTCGGACATCCATTTGGAAGTATCAGAGGGAAGCGCTATAGTTACATCAAAACAGGGTATTGATGAAGTTAACCAAAACAGCAGCGCGGTTGTTTCATCTACAGGAAATGTAACATTAAAAAAACAGACCGCTGTCAACGGTTTGCCTTCACCGGGTTCATACCTGATCACCGATAAAGACAAGAAAAATATCGTATTTTCTTGGCAAAATGAAAAACAGGATGTTTCGCAAATTGAAGTATATAACGCCCAAACCAGAGAAAAGACCACTCCCGCACCACAAAGAAGTTCTGATGGCCAATATACTTCCGCCTATGCTCCGGGAGATTACTATTGGCAATTACATTTAGATGACGGATCTTTAACAACACCCAAAAAATTTACTATTATTAAAGATTCTCCGTCGAATACCATTAATCCTGAAGAAAAAAAAGAATTTTACTTTCATACCAATAAACCTTCCATCTTTTTTTCATGGGATGGTACTGACACTGCAACATCTTACAAGCTTGAAATTTCACAGTCACCTGATTTTACGACAACAGCACATTCAATTGAAACTAAAGAGAAATCAATAACCATTCCGTCGCTTGGCGAGGGGATATGGTATTGGCGTGTAAAAAACAATTATTCTTTCGGGGGAAACAAGGAACAGCTA
>JAEWVL010000009.1 GCA_023396665.1 Spirochaetota bacterium | reverse complement strand
TCATATCCTGCCTCAATGTCTTTTTTTAACGTTTCAATAGCTTTTTCAGCAATCTTCTCATCAGCTGTTGCAGGATTAAAATCAACGATAGGAGTAAATATGATTTGTTCATAATACTTGTCTCTTTGCGCCAATGACAATGGATAATTGTATATAGTGTCTCCTTCTATCCTGCCACCATCGTTTCTAAATGGTGTTGCGGTGAAAAGAAGTACGGGTTTACCTGCGGATTCAAAATTGAATTTTATCTCCTTCCATGTTGTAGCTGCAATATGATGGGCTTCATCCACGATTAAATTATCACATTGCTGAACAATAAGTTTAAATATCTCTGATTTGCCGTTTTTTAAAAGGTTGGTCAGTATTTGAGGGGTTGATATAATAACATTGGCATCAAGGATTTTTTCTGCATCTTCGATAGTACCAATAGTAGTTTTTAGAATTGATACTTTGGGGTAAAGGACAAAATCTTCAACAATCTCGAATGGCTTACTTTTGAGAATACCTAATCCTATGAATTTATTGGATATTTGTGTTCGTAACGAGTCTTTTGGAACAATTACCAATGTCTTTTCATTTTGGTTTGCAATTGATAAACACAGCATTGTTTCCGTTTTTCCTGTACCTGTCGGCATTACCACCAATGCAGGTTTATTGGAAATACTCCAATGTGCTAAAATAGAATGCAATGCGCCAATTTGAGGAGGACGAAGTCCAAACTGAACAATCTCCCCAATATCATTTCTCTTTTCTTGTTTGTATTGAAACCCATTACGCCAAGATGAAACGATTTCTAAAACCGACGGATGTTTACCAATAAGTAATTTCTTTTTGCACTTTCTGATTATTTCTATATCCACCTTTTTATTTTCTTCCAGCTGCAAATAAAAGACAGCATTATATCCTTCTTTTGGATATTTGTCTTTGTTCTTTGAAAGAAAATAAAGAAATCCATGTATAGTCCTAAACACATAACCTGAAAAATCGTCCTTATCGTATTTTTTTAAAATACCTTTTTCGGTTCCTATAAAGTAGATTTTCTTGTTCCCATCAATCATTTGTGGAACTCTGATGAAGAAGTCAACTGAAACCTGCTCATCCTGAAATAGACTATGCATAACTATTTAATTTAGAGATCATTCATTTCGCAAGTTAACAATTTACCAAATAAGGATATCCTTATTTTCCAACACTTTATCAACATAAAAACCCGCATATCGAAATGACTGCGGGTTACATCTAATCAAAGCGATTTCATCAGTCAGATTCCTTTTTCAACAACTTCTTCAATTCCGGATCATTCTTAATCCGTTCCAATTCCTCCTTTACGATATTGAGAACATCTTGCTTCACCTGTTTGTAATTCAGATCAATTTCAGTCTGCATGATATCATTACCCGCATCGTCGGTGAAGTTGACAATTTCGGGGATCTTCTTATAAGCCTTTGTTTCTGCTGCTGCAGCCGCATTATCCACCACAATTTCGGCGTGGAAAATCTTCTGCTCAATGCGCTCGTCGAAGTTGTCGGATACCGCACCTACGAACATACCCTGCGTAAGATTGCTGATTTTGGATGCCGGGATCAACGAATCCAACTGCGTGCTGATGGACGTTGACTTGTCGTTGCGGTTGATAGTCATCGACTGGCGTTTTTGCAACACCTTCCCGAAGCGTTCCGATAGCGCTTTTGCTGTATCTCCCACCACATGGCCGCTGAAAATATTGCCCACCGTATTTTGAATCACCTTGCTTTCCTTGTCGCCGTAGTCGCGTACCAACTGGCTATAATCCTGAAAGCCCAGACAGACCGCCACCTTGTTACCCCGGGCTGTAGCAATCAAATTGTCCAGTCCACGGAAATAAATGGTTGGCAACTCGTCAATGATGACAGAACTCTTTAACCGGTCTTTTTTATTTATCAGCTTAACGATCCTAGAATTGTACAAGCCCAGGGCGGCGCTATAAATATTCTGACGGTCGGGATTATTACCAACACAAAGTATCTTCGGCTGTGCAGGATTGTTGATGTCCAGGGTAAAATCATCTCCTGTCATTACCCAATATAACTGCGGGCTTATCATCCTCGATAATGGTATTTTTGCCGAAGCTATCTGCCCCTGCAATTGATCTTGCGCTCCCCCTTCCCACGCATCCATAAAAGGGCTCAGGTAGTTTTCCAGCTGCGGGTAAGAAGTCAGAATCGGGAAAATGTCGGCATACTTGCGGTTCAAAAACTCGATGGTGTGTGGGAAAGTGCAGTATTTCCCGCCTTGGTAGATTTTCAGATACCAAATGATTGCCGCCAACAGGATAATAGGCGATTCCACGAAAAAATCGCCTTGTTTATGTATCCATGTACGGTTCAGGTTGAGCATAATCGTATATGCGCTTTCGTAAGCATCGCTGATATCGGTCATAAACGCAGGATTGATCGGGTTGCAACGGTGGCTCCCACGCGGGTTGTCGAAGTTAATCACGTAAAACTTCGGCGGGACCCGGTATTTGTCTATATTGCCAAGCAGCGTATTGTACGCTATGGTACTTAAATCATCAAACTTGTAATCGTATATATACATAGAAAATCCTTTGCCGATCTGCTGTTTGATGTAATTATTGATCACGGCATAAGACTTCCCGGAACCCGGTGTTCCGAGTACGACAGATGCACGAAACGGGTTCACCACGTTTATCCAACCATTGTTCCACTTATTGTTATAGAAAAAGCGGGTCGGCAGGTTCACGGAATATTCGTTTTCCATCAACCTTGTTTCCTGCATGAACGATTCGTTTTCGGTATTGAAAACATCGTCCATAAGGTTATTTTTCAAAAGGCGACTCATCCATAATCCGGCAACTAACAGGAAGATATACCCTAGGGTCATGGTAGTAATATAAAAAGCTGTGTTGGCTTCCGGCGGAAGCGGTAAATCCAATAGCCACCAGTTCAGAAAAAACAGGATAAAACCTATAGCCAGGAAGGTATAAATCTTCCCCCATGTGATTTTTTCTTCTTTCACGCCTCTGGTTCCAAGACATGACAGCGCGAGGAAAACAACGGCAAATATTTTCGTCCAAAGGATGGATGAAAACAGCTCTGCCGTCCACTGGAAGCTAAGCAGGATTTTATCTACCACGCCTATATTGATACCCCACTCCTTTATGACCTGGTAGCAGAACCAGTAAATGTTTATCACTACAAATATAATGCTGATGGCTCGCATGAATTCCATGACTTTGGCCAATCCTTTTAAATCGTCTTCGTTTTGCATAACTGTATTTTTTACTGCTTATAATGGTTTTCGTTTTCTTTTCTTCTTTCTCATTCGCCGTGCAAAGGCTTCTTCTTCGGGGTTTACACCTTGCGGTTCAGGCGAAAGTAGGTCGAATAATCCACCCATAGCGGAATCGCTATCTTTCTGATCGGAATCACCAAGCGGCTCAAACGCCTGCCACGTGTCGTTTTTAAGCTGCTGCCCTTTCGTCTCGTGCTGCTTACAACCAAATAAACCGTTGAATACGTTGGCCGAAAATTCTTTGCCTAGTTGCGAACCGTTGAACACGGCCTTTTGCTCGTGGTCGATGAAAGTTGCGCCGTAAATACGCCCTTGCTCATTTTCACGAAACAAAACGCCGATACCGTTTTTTGCTAAATCTTTTTCAAATCCGGGACGGTTTTTGCAGGATTGCATGGCCGAAGCAATTACTCTCCTGCTACGCTCTTTCAACCCTTTGCTTTTGATGGTTTCCGCAGATTTCTCTATACGTTTTTCCAGGGCTTCGATACCGACAGATTTCCCAAAGAGTGAGGCTCTGAATGGATTACCGGCTTTCTCTCCTTTATCATTCAAAGCGGAATACACCAACCCCTTATACGGCTTACCTTTCACCTCGCCACGCACTTCCTCTACATTTATATTATAGAAGAAAAGCAGGGCTTTATACTGCTTCATACTTTGGAAGTGATAGTTATCCGCGATGGGTCGGATGACACCAGCGATATGATGTTTGATGTCGCCATCCTGGTAACGTACCGCTTTAAGCGGAGCGCTTTCCTGACGTTGCTTTTTATCCGCAACGACCAGACCGTATTCACGTTCCAACTCACGGCAAATGTCCATTGATCTTTTACGCTCAAAGTTGTGGTCTAACTTTTTGCCGGTCTCATCCACTCGTAGCGATACGATATGTATGTGGCGCCGGTCGATATCCTCGTGCTTATACACAATGAATGGCTGATTGCCATAACCCATTTTATCCATGTATTGCTGTGCAACGGATGACAGTTGCTCGTCCGTCAGGAAGTCTTTCGGATCGGGATTGATGGAGATATGCAGTACCGGCTTTTCCGTTTTCCGGTTGGCCAGTAAATACGGCTCAAACGAACGCATACATGCGCCGATGCCGTAAACGCCGTCCCTGGGCTCAATCATACGG
>JAEWVL010000469.1 GCA_023396665.1 Spirochaetota bacterium | reverse complement strand
TTGTCGCAGAGATGAAAAATGCGATCAGATAGGGATGTTCGTCATCGAAGCGGGAAACATCTGAAATAATCTGAGGGCCCTTTCGTATGTTTTCACTCATTGCTCCCCCCTCGGTTGCGCCATAAAGACGATATTCAGGAAATCGTGTTCACGAAGCAGCTTCAAGACTTCGCTCATGTTTTTATAGGGTAAAGCCCTGTCCGCGGTAATCGAGACGGTTCTGTCCGTTTCCCCGCCTCTCATCGAAAGCAGATCGCCAAGATCCTCATACGAACTTCTCTCACTGTCCAGATACACCGCGTCGGCGGTAACGGTCAGGTAGAGAGAATCCTGTTCGGCACCCTGTACGCTCGCTTTCGGCAATTCGACTTCAACGCCTTTCGGAGGTTCGGTGCTTGTTGTGGCCATAAAGAATACCAGAAGAAGCATGGCCATGTCCGCCATTGAAGCTCCTGCGGAAACAGCCTTTAGTTTTTTCAGAAATGATCCTTTTTTCATTGTGCACTCTCCGCCTGCTCCAGATCCTTGACGCTGACATATTTCACGCCTATCTCTCTCACAATCGAAAGCGAGTCTGTAAGCCGTTCATAGGGAACATCAGACGGCATCCTGAAAAGAACTATCAGTTCCTTGTTTGCGGCGAAGCGCTTTTTCATGAGATCGGCGATCTGGTCGCCGCTGTATTGTTTCTCTTCGTAGCTGTAATCAACTTTGCCGGGAATCACTTCCATTATCGTATCCATCGCCACATTTTGAACGCCTGACGATTTCGAGGGCAGAGAAAAGAATATGCCCTGTCTGACGATGAAAGAACCGGTAACGATAAAAAAGATCAGCAGCAAAAACGCGATGTCACCCATTGATGTCGATTCAAAGTTTGCGAGCGGCGCTTTCATGATATCCCGCTTTCGTCTGTGTTCCAGATAATTGATGATTCTGACAGCTTTTTTCATAGCACTCACCGTTATATGACACGTTCAGAGAAAACCGTATCGGAGTCGTTCTTCAGTTCACTTGACATGCGGGGATAGGGAGCGCTTAACTCGGCGATTTTCTTCTCGGCGGCAGTCTGGCGTGCCTGCAGAATGTGTGTGAACATGTAGTAGCCGATAAGCGCGGGTGTTGCGACGATCAAACCCCCCGCGGTTGTAACGAGCGCTATCTGAATACCGACCGCAACGACTTTCGCGTTTACCGTTGAAGCTGCGGCGATGGCGGCGAAGGCGTCAATCATTCCTATGACCGTTCCGAGAAAACCGACGATGGGCGAGAGGTTGCCGACACCCGAGAGAAGGGCCAGGCCTTTTTCCATCGATTCGTTGTAAAGGGAGTAAATGCCGCGCAGTTCATCCTCAACATCTTCGCGATAGCTGAGTGATGAAGCGACAATACCCTTTTCGAGCAGGCTGTGTATTTTTTTGTTGGAAAAGGCGCCAATCTTGAAAAAACTGATGATTCGTTCCACTATGATAGTAAGCGCCAGTAAGCCCAGTGCTATCAGAACTATCATCAGCGGGCCACCCTGACGAACGGTGGAGAACAGATTGCCGGCAGATTCGGATCCCGCTTCCTGTGCGAATGCAAGAACAGATGTTCCGAGAAAAAGTGCAGTGTTTGTTATGCGAAATGGTATTTTTTTCATTTTATCCTCTTTATTTGTGCGATATGATTGAGTTACAATTGAAACCGGGAATAGCCCCTCATGTGTTACTTTTTTTTTAGAATACTGAAAAACTGACTACAAGGAATCTCTAAAAATTGATCTTCGCAACTCGAACCTCGAATAATTCCCATTAGGCGGTTCCCTAAAATACCTCCGGTGACGGTTTTACCTCGTGTTTTATTGAGTTTTTGAGAACCGCAAATTTTGTAGATTGTTTTTTGTGGTTTCCCATAAAAAACGGAGTCTTATCATTGCGCGCTGGTCGCCTGTTGGCGGCGAAGCCGCCGAGCATGCATCCTGGGCTGGTCGGTCTTATTCGGGGTTCCCTTATGTTATCGTAACAAGTCGTTGTTATGGGAAACTAGCGGATTGCTTTCAGGACGAATTTTGACTCAAAATAGCCGGAAGAATCGTTGTCGTCGACGGTAATTTTAGTCGGCGAGAGTTCGATTGCACTTTTTGAGTTCTTTTTAACCTTAAAAACGAATTGCGAGCGGGCTTTGAGAAAATTATCAGCGTTTTCGATATTTGAACGGCTTTTCTCGTTTTTCATATCGCTGATGTTAATGCGGAGCTGATTGTGTTCAACCGTATACACACCCTTGAAGACCCAGAAAGAATCCTTTTGATAGAGGATGACATAAGCGATATAGTTTTCCTTGAAGCGGAATTCGTAGCCGTAGCCGCCCCCGTACATGAGTGACCAGTTTCCGTAAAAATCGCTTCTTTCAAGCGCAAAAAGCTGCGTGTGCAAGGCGATGAGCAGCATCACGCAGAAAGCCTGAACGGGTTTTTTTCTTAACATTGCAATCATGACGCAATTGTTGCGTGAGGCCCGGTTTTGTAAATAGTTTTTTGAAATTGAATAAAATCGGGTAATTGTACCCCTGTTGCGTCGTTCAGCGTAAATACTGCGCTGTAATCGCTTTCATTGTGTGAAAAAGATTTTTTTTCAGTATTCGATCTTGACACTCAGTGGTAAAAAAACATTATCTGATTTTGAATGAGGTGTACGCGTGTCGTACCCCGTCCTTTCACTGGAGAAAAGGCGATGCCGGAGCTGCGATTATTTGAATTTACTGATGAGATTGTTGAACGCTTTCGCCGGGAGAAAACCATTCCTGTCGATTTTTACAACAAGGACGGGCAGGTACTTATTGGAAAAGTGGTGAATGCCTCAGATGAAAGAATAGAGAAACTTTTTCATTTTATGCATCTGGGTATATACTACCGTGTCGAAGACAGTGGCAAGCTCGGAATAAAACAGAAAGAAAAAAAGAGTTACGATGCCGCGATAGATACGCTGCTCGAAAACAAGAACATAATCCCTTCGCCTACAAAAGAGCACGCTCCTGTCGAGGGGCTTACGAACACACGCCTTCTTGCTGATATACACGTCAAAGAGATGACTGCCCGCACATCCGAGCTTTTTGACCTGCTCAAAACCTCAACACTTAAGTCGGCGTATACAAAATCATCACGGGAAATGATGGACAACATTTTCAGGGATTTCAACGAACAGCCCGATGCGATGGTCGGACTCATCAATATTCTTGAGCTGATGAAAGACCGAATCTCCGAGAAGGATGTCGCCAAGACGATCAAGCGCATCGTTACGGCCATGGCGCTGAAGACGCGCGGGATGCGTCTGTACCAGAGCAACTATTCGGAAAAGGACGTGAAAAATGCGACTTCCGATCTGATGATGAGCGCTCTGTTCTGCGATATCGGTTACTTCAAGATGGATATCCCTTCAGCGGGCAATCTCAACACAACGCAGATGAACTACATCAGAAATCATCCGGTGCTTTCCTATCTGATGGTGATTCACGATCTCAGCCTCGGCCCGAGAGTGAAATACAACATTCTCAATCATCACCGTCCTCACAACACGGACAATGAAGTGAATAACTATCCGAGCAACAAGGCACTGCTCGATCAGCTCGAGTCGATCAGAAAAAAATTTGATAAGGATGCGGAAAGAAAGCCCATTCTTGATGATATCGAACGCCAGATGGAACTTTTTAAACGCGATGACAACTACAAGGAGGACGCCAACATTCTCGCGATTTCATCCGAGTTTGCCTCGCTGACTTCAGATACCGAATGGCGCAAGGCCTTTTCGCCACGCAGAGCCGTTCAGATGATAATCAACAATTCGTACTTTACCTACCCCTTTCGCATCGTCCGGGAGTTTCTCGATTATGTGTCGCTCAGCCTCTGCAGCAACGAGCGTATCATGCGGCAGGGTGATTACATCATCGTGGCGAGTGTCAGTGCCGCGAAAAAAGTCTATTTCGAATTGTGCCGCATAGACGAAATCGGACGTTATCAGAGCAGACCCGTCATTGAGCGGATAGGCACAGTCCGGATGAAGCGCGTCACCGATCCGAAGCTCAGGCTCGAAGGATTCTCCATCGATACGTTGCAACGAGATCCCCGCAAAGCGCATTACGATCTCGGCAGCGACGACACCAAAAATATCATCTACACGATCGATCCCGAGTTTGACAGAACGCTGTACCACGAGATCGCCGCGTTGTAAATCCGTTTGTCTTTCGTGGCGGCGAAATGATCCTTATTCCTCGCTCTTCGTATAGGGAATACCGTCAGCCGCAGGAGCGACCGCCCTGCCAACGACACCCGCGAGCGCAAGAATGGTGAGCAGGTAGGGCAGCATCTGAATGAACTGACCCGGCACGGCGGTCAGATATTGCTGGCCAAGCACTTCAAGGGCGCTGAACAGTCCGAACAGAAGCCCGGCGCCAAGTGCCCCGAGAGGCGTCCATTTTCCGAAAATCATCGCGGCCAGGGCGATAAAACCGCGGCCTGCCGTCATCCCTTTCGCAAATTGCGAGAGCGTTGCTATTGACAGATATGCTCCCGCAATGCCCGCAAACACACCGCTGATTATGACGCCGATGTAGCGCATGCGGTAAACATTGACGCCCACCGTATCCGCCGCAAGCGGGTGTTCGCCCACAGCGCGCATCCTGAGGCCGATTTTTGTTTTATAGATAAAAAAATGCGTCAGTATGCAAAGAACATAGATCAGAAC
>JAEWVL010000467.1 GCA_023396665.1 Spirochaetota bacterium | reverse complement strand
GGTTTGTACACATCCGATACAATCGGTTCTGCCGACGAGGACGGTGTGTACTATATCTACGAGACCTCTCCCAGCGCTGACAAATATACGGGAAAATTATCGGTCATATCGGGTTTCACCCAGGTGGATCTGCCGCTCGTTTCCCGGGTCCGTTTCTTCGGTGGAATGCGTGTTGAGAAAGCCGATATGGATCTTCTTGTGTTTGATCCCACACAGGGAAAGATGACAAATAATGAGAAGGAGCCGCTTGGAGATTATGACCTGCTGCCCGCTCTGAGTCTGACCTACTCGCCGCTTGACGATTTCAATATAAGAACAGCGTTCAGCAAAACGCTTGCCCGGCCAGATTTTCGCGAGATTTCAGAATTCAAACAACCCACATCGGTTCCCGGTGAGGAGTTGCTCGGTAATCCCGATTTAAAGCAGACCGACATCTATAATTACGATCTGCGTTTCGAGTGGTTTCCCTCGGCTTCCGAGATTGTGGCGCTCTCGTTCTTCTACAAGCATCTGGATGCGCCGATAGAAATGTTTGAAGTTACCTCGAGCGGCGGAGCCCTGTACAAATTTCATAACGCTAAAAGCGCCGATAATTACGGGGCCGAATTTGAGGCCCGAAAAGGTCTCGGCTTTGTAAACAAATCCATCGCCGATTTTTCGATCGGATCGAATCTGACCTATGTCTATTCGCAAATTGACATACAGAATAACAGCGATGCTACCTATTCTTCCACCAAAAGACCCCTGCAGGGGCAGTCACCGTATATAGTAAATCTCTCACTCGCGTATGATAACGACAAGTCAGGTACAGCCGCGGCTTTGCTCTACAACATATACGGACGCCGCATTGTCCGTGTCGGTACGGTTCAGGGCGATGTAAAACGGGGGGATATCTACGAGGAACCGGTCGGCAAACTTGATTTCACCCTGAAACAGCGTCTGACGACGAATGCGGGACTGAAATTCACCGCATCGAATCTGCTCGATCCCGAGATACGCCAGACAAGAGAGGATAAGAATGTATCAACAGGTAAAACAACGGAGTACACGCTGGAAAAAACCCGTGATGGGAGAAGCTTCGGTCTGAGTGTCGATCTGAAGTTTTGAGAGGGCACATCTTGCGTCTGGGGCAGCTCGCATGCCTGATAATGAGCGTATTAACAGCTGTTTGCAAAAAGCTGTATAATAAATATAAAGGAAGAGGTAACAATGAAAAAGTTTATTGAGATGAAAAGCCTGCTTTTCACAGTAATGATTCTGATCATGTCAGTTTCATTGGTATTCGTCGCTTGTGATGACGATGATGATGATAAACCAGCTGAAGGCGGTGACATCGTCATTGAAGACGGCGGAGTGTTAAGCGGAACGTATTCGGATGGACAAACGGTTCGCGTGTCAGAGGATTTTACAGTAACAATGAGCGGTCTGGTTCTTTTCAACGAGGGATCAAAGCTTGTTGTTGAAAAGGGTGCGACTTTGAAAGGTGATACTGCGCAACTCGGTTATATCGTTATTGGAAAAGGCGCGACTATTGATGCTCAAGGTACTGCCGAAAAACCGATAACATTTACCAGCGGTAATCCTGAGGGTTCGCGCCGTCCGGGTGACTGGGGCGGAATCGTCATTAACGGTAAAGCTCCCATCAATGCGGGTACCGGTGAGGCCGACGGTGAAGGTGATTCGGGCAAATACGGCGGAACTGCAGCGGATGATAACAGCGGTACGCTGAAATACGTTCGTATCTGGTTTGCCGGCTATCCGTTCTCATCGACAAACGAATTGAACGGTCTTTGTCTGCAGGGTGTCGGTTCCGGTACCGTTATCGAGAATATTCAGATGCATGCCGGTGCGGATGACGGTGTGGAAATGTTCGGCGGTACAGTATCACTTAAGAATATCGTTTCTACCGGCAACATGGACGACCAGATCGATTGTACCTTCGGCTGGCAGGGCAGCATTGAAAATGCCGTTGCCGTTGCGCTTCCCGGCTGTGACTCTGCGTTCGAATACGACAACAATGAAGATGGTTATGATCTGACTCCCCGCACGACTGTTTCGCACACGAATGTTCTTGTAGTTGGAACTTCAAAACAAACGGAAGTAAATGCCAAAGGTGAGACGGTATATGATACTGACGGGGTGACTCCGCTTAAAGTCGGTGGCAAAGGCGCACGTATGCGCCGAGGAGCGTATGCAACCTTTACTAATTCGTATTTTACCGGTATTACTGAATCGAACGATCACGTTTATCCTGAGCATGCTCAAAGCAAGATAACTCTTGTGAACTGCAATCATCAGAACGTTCCATCTGGTGGTCTTGGCTACAATGACACAAAAGCGGGTCAGATTGATACTACAGGCGGATACTCAGCGTCCGCAACCACGCTTGATTTGACAGAATTTGCTGACTATGCTTCACTTGAAGCTGCGGGTGCCGATGCTTTCGTTACCAGCGGTGTCGGTACGGTTACCGATGCTTCCAACAACTGGGCTAAGGGCTGGACCGCATTCCCGGCAAAATAATTTTCTTTAGCCATTACAAAAAAGGAGAGGGTGAACCCTCTCCTTTTTTACAATCAGTCAATAATAAGGTGATTCGATAAAGAGGATTCTTGTGAAAGCAAATATGATACTGTCCCTGAGTGCCGTTTTCATTACCGCCGCTCTGGGCTTAACGGCGCTTGATTTCCCGAAGTGCCTGTTCCGGGCCAGAGCCTACAAGTCGATTGATGATCTCGCTTCCGATCTGGGCGCATACGTCAACAGCGGTGATACGGAACAAATCAACAGAATGCTGATCGGAAGAAAAGAATATGTCAAGTTGATACATCCCTATCTTCCCGAAGGGTCTTCGGTAGCAGGGGATGATTTTTTCAACATGTTCATCGAGAAACAGCGTGCCGCCGCGATAAAAAAAACGGTTGATGCGTATCGCGGGCGAATCAACGCAGTGGTGGAAACCGGAGCTGCTGCCGATACGATTACAACGGATGAGTTCGTTCTTCTCAAGAAAATCTCCGTCACCTTCGAACATGTCGGAGATAATTATCAGAGCGAAAAGTATACAAACAATCAGCTGCTAGGCGCGGTCATCGAGCAAAACGGAAAATACCGCCTGCTGAATATTTTTTACGATTGATTCTGCCGCTATAAAAATTACACGACTGGCTTTTATATGCTCAGATTTCCTGCAGCGGCAGAGTTTTTCCTGAAATTATTGCGTTTGCCACAGGGTCCCGCCTTTCTCCTGGCAAAAGCCCGTCGACGAGTGCGGTTCCGCACAGAACTTCGCAGAGTGTTTTCTTTTCGATCGTTACGCTTTCACCCGAATTGATGATCATGTCGCCTGATCCGGGCCGGGTCAGCCAGAGTTTCCCCCTGACACAAGAAATCCGTTTGCCCCTGCCAAGCCAGAATATCCTGCCTGCGTCATATTCCTGCTGCACCATCGTGTTCTCCTCATACATTGTTTTCAGAAAAGGTAAGCATTTGCCGGCATTATGCCAAAGCAAGGCTTTGATCGCCTTTATAATTAGCACCTTTTCAGACAGCACATAAGTACCAGTTTTCTTACTTTGTGAAGAACAGTTTCCGGTTAAAGGCTGACTGTATCCCCCCGCTTTTAAAAATCTGTACCCTTTCTGTATTATAAAGTTATTGGCAGATTGATAAGCGTATTTTGCATTACAGAAACAGTCGGTGTCGCAAGTAATTGACGAAATTGGGCTCGAGGCATTTGTGTTTTCTGATTTGTAACGATACGAAAAAAAACTTTACTGTTGCCATGCTTTCATTATACTATCGTGCTTGCTGCTGCGCAGAGAAATGAAACGTCCCGTTGCGGTTTAAGGCGACCGCGTTCATCTGACGTTGGAGATTTTATGGAAGAACTGAAGAAAGCGAAACTGTACGAAGAGATTGCGGAAAAAGTCGCACTGCTGATTGATCGCGGTATTCTTTCTGCGGGTGATCGTATTCCGTCGATTCGGGATATGAGCCGGGATCTCGGTGTCAGTATTAATACGGTAAAAGAATCGTACTGGTATCTCGAAAACAAAAATTATATCGAGGCTGTTCCGCAGTCAGGCTATTATGTAAGAAAAAAAACGAGCGGCAAGGTCGCTGCAGCGAATGATCTCAATCTGAATCCTGAAGAGGTGAGTCTTTGCCGTATATACAGCGCTTTTCGCGAAAAAGGTGTCTGTACGCCAAGCACCGGGCTCGGCGTCGCGTTGATTGACGGTTCCTTGTGGCCCTCAAAAAAACTTTATCGCTATCACCAGGAGGCCTTGCGGCAACACAGCAATGAAGCGCTCGAGTATTGTATGGCACCCGGTTATCGCCCTTTGCGTGAGCAGATAGCCTTTCACCTGCTGCGTTCGGGTGTGAGTGTTGCTCCCGACGAGATCATTGTCACCGCGGGTTGTTCCGAGGCGATATTTCTCGCGCTCTCGGCGATCTGTTCTCCGGGCGACACCATAGCTGTTGAGAGTCCATGCTATTTTAATTTTCTGCAATTGTGCGAGAGTCTTTCGCTGCAGATAGTCGAGGTTCCCGTTGCACCCGACGGCATGCACCTGGAAACACTTGCCTTCGTTCTTGACTCATACCCCGTAAAGGCGGTTATCACGATTCCTTCTTATCAAAACCCTACAGGTGCGCTGATGGGTGAAAGCAAACGGGAGCGACTCGTGAAGATGCTTGCCGCACGCGAGATACCTCTGGTTGAGGATGAAATATATTCAGAATTGTATTTTGATGTCAAGACGCCTCCGGCCTGCAAGGCCTTCGATACTGATGGCAATGTACTGCTTTGCTCCTCGTTTTCAAAAACGATTGCTCCGGGGCTTCGTGTCGGGTGGATAGTGCCGGGCAAATATTACCGGCAGCTTGAGAAATTCAAAAACCAGATTAATCTCGGAACGCCCGCGCTTTCCCAGATCGCTATTGCGCGCTATCTCGCAGACGGGTGTCATGAGCGGCATCTGAAAAAAACCCGTGCGCGGCTTGCTGAAAACATGCGTGAGATGCGACAGGCGGTGCTTCGCCATTTTCCGGAAGGGACAAGCGTTTCTGATCCGGGCGGAGGTTTCGTTCTTTGGGTGGAAATGCCGGATCGGGTCGATTCGCTTCGTCTGTACCGTGAGATGCTCGAAGATGAAATCATTCTCGCTCCGGGGTGTATGTTTTCCATGAACTCGAAGTTCCGTAATTATCTGCGTTTCAATGCGGGCAACTGGAGCAGGGAAGTGTATGTGCTTGTTGAAAAAATCGGCAACAGGGTCAGGCAGGTAGTATCGGGCAGCCAATAAAAAAAACACCTGAAAAGGTGTTTTTTTTATTGGCTGCCTCGAACAAGACCGCCCTAAATGATGTCGCCGCGGATTTCATTGAAACTATTCGAGGTTCGGGTTGCAAAGATTACATTTATGAAGATTATCTATACATAGAATATCATGTGAATGAGTTCAATTAATTGACAAATCATGTCTGGCCGCATTCTGAAGAAGCAGCCTGAATGCGTTTCTTCCCGCATCGGTAAGTGCCAGCATCACCTTGTCATACGAAGATCCCTTCGAGAAAGTGATGAAGCCGAAGTGTGAAAGCCAGGTCAACACGGTAAAATCAAGATATGAAACAAAAAGCAGTTCATCGTCACATCGTGCGCCGGATTCGAGCAGAAATTCATCGGTGAGCTGATCTATCGAAACGGGTTTGTCGCTGCAGAGAATTTCCTCTACAAGAAGAAGGCGGTGTCTGAAAAGAACATCGGCGTATTCGGGCACAGAAGGAAAGAGCTCTTTCCAGTCGCATTTGTTCCAAAATGCAAAAAAAAGATTGTGACGAAGCGTATGCGTGATAATCGCCCCGTTAACGTCGAGCTTCCCGTCGCTTTGTAAAACAAGCTTTTCCTTTTTGAGCAATATCATTATCTGCTTGGAGTAGATCAATGCGAGATCCCGGTTTACTATATCACGCGACAGAAAAAGATTTTTGTGGTCTTGATAAAAATTTGTATAAAAGTCGGGGTCCGTGCTGCCGTCTTCCATGATGGTCGCCTGCTGCGCCCGCAGTGTCTTTATAACGGCCATTGCGAGTTCACCGGCAAAGAAGGGGGGAACACTTTCGCTGCTGCGGATCGGGCTTTGAAACGGAGCTCGTTGGTACGGTGCGACATAATCATTGGTGCGTGTAACATTTGTTTGAGATAGCAGCATCGACAATACCCTTTCTTTCTATTAATTAAGTAAGGGGAGCCTTGTAGTTAACCTGCGGTCTCCCCTCGAAATGCGAGCGCTTGCGCTCATATACGTCAGCTGTGGTTTTCGTACATAATCGAAAAGTATATTCGATTCAAAGACTTTTGCTGCAACAGGCATGACACCCGCAAAATATCAACGGAGAGCCGCTTGTCAGAAAAATTTTAATTGTTGATGAATATTTACTGAATTAATAAAGAATCATATATATGAAAATTAATCCCCCGTCAAGAAAAAAAGTTTTTATTTTGCAAAAAATGCTAAAGCTGCCAAAAAAAGTGAAATTCTTTTTACAAATCGATCTTTGAAAACGTTTACTTCATGCAGGCTTTTGTTCTGAGTCTTCCTGGGCGGCACCGGTATTAAAAATAATATAAAATGACTAATCGTATGTATAGTTTTCGGGACAAGACAGCGTTGCAAAATGTTTCGTTTTCAAGGAGGTTCTGTGCAGGCAATCGATGATGCGCTAAAGATATTTCCGCTGCAGAAGTTCGCCGGTGGAGCCGATATCCGCAACTTCTCTGATGTTGAACTTATTGCTATGATAATGGGTACGGGAACCAAACAACATGATGTATTTGAACTTTCTTCACGGCTCTATTATCAATATAACGGGCTTTACGGTATTTACGGAACAGGTCGTCAGGAACTGTTGCGGCAGAAGGGGATGGGACCGACAAAAACGGCACGTCTCTTCGCCGCGCTTGAAATGGGCAGGCGTATATTTCCTGAAATAGAGCGAAGCAGGGCAATCGGTTCGCCTGAAGATGTCTGGAAAGAGGCTCAGTTGGTGACCAGCGGAATGGGGCGCGAAGTCTTCATGCTCTTTGTGCTCAATACGAGAAATGAAATTATCTGCAAGAAGCTGATTTCGGTGGGTACGGTTTCGGAGACACTCGTACATCCGCGCGAAATTTTTTCAGTGGCTGTGCGGGAGAATGCCACCGGTATTATTGTGGTTCACAATCATCCCTCCGGACTGCTTGATCCCTCACGACAGGATATCGATATCACCAAGCGTCTTACACAGGCCGGTTCGATACTCGGCATCAAGCTCATCGATCATCTCATCGTTTGTGAATCGGGCTACCTCAGTCTTCGTGAAGCGGGATACATCGAGTGATCATCCCGCTTCGTTCGAAGTTTACGCGCAGTCTTCTCCGTCATCGGTGCTGACTTTTGCTTTCTCCGCCGAGGCATATACCCTTTCAACTTGCAGGATAAAGGCTTCGATTTGCGCATCAATAATCTGCGGGAACGGATTTCCATCACTTTCAATCGAGAGAAAAGGCAGATTGACGGCGGATTTGAGCACTTCATTGTTGTGCAGAGCGTCTATTCTGTCGTTTCCCGTGGTGCGTGATTCGGGAGTAAGAATGGACTCGGTAACACGTGTCGGCAGACAGGCGAAAGGTCCTATCGAAATCAATCCGTGAAAATCTTTCAGTATATCGTTAAAGAAGCGGCCGACGACAAGAACAACCTCGCCGTGAAACCACCTGTCGACAAATGAACCGGCGGTATTGAGAACCTTGTCCATGTCAACCATCTCGAAGTGCAGTAAGCCCGATTTTGCGAGAATCCTCTTCATGCGTTTCTCAACAGAGGTTGTCAGCGTTCTTCTGACCAGTATTTCAAGTGTGCTCTTCAGATTGAATTTTTTCTTCTCTTCATAACGTATACGGGCATCGATAAATCTGATCCACTCCATAACCGGTGCGCGCTGAACCACTATCTCCCGCTCTGCGAGCGCGGTGACAACTGACTGCGATGAGAGTTCGTCTCTGCGGACAAAAATCTCCCCGGCCATGACGACTTTCTTCGCTTTTGAGATCGGAAGTTTCAGGGGGATTTTTGCGAATTCGCGTGAGGCCTTTTTGAGTGCAGCGAAGATGTTCCTGCCCCCCCGTCTGAGTTCCTGAAGCAGCTTTTCGAATTCACGGTCAAAAACGGCAAGTGCGCTTTCACGGTCAATCGCGAGTGCGAGAATCGCGTTTTTTATGTCATCCATCATATCGCCGACAAAGATACCCCTCATGGCGCGTATTGTGGCCATGACTCCAAGTCCGCAGTAGTTGCTCTCCGAGGAGAGGGTCATCGTTGCGATGTTTTCGAACTGATTTTTTTCGACGATTCGGTGTGTGAAAATATAGTACTGTCCGAAACGGCAGCTGCCGTGAGCTGAAGGCATGAACCACAGCAGCAGTTCGTCTTTGTCTTTCCGGTCTTCAAGATACTCGAGAAGTCCGCCGATCGTGATTGTCAATGGCAGACATTCCTTGCATGAGGTGTTCGCCCTTCCGAGTTTGAGAGTGCGCACACCGGGTTGCGGAACGACCTGTGCGCGCAGTCCGTAACTTTCAAAGACCGCACAGGTCGTGAGTGCCGTGGTTCGACCCATCGACGGAAACAGTATTTTCACCCGTTTGTCTGTAAGCGGCACCAGTTCTCCGCTGCTCGTTTTATAAAGCGTCTTGCCTTTGATTGTAAGCAGTTCGGCTCTGTTGAACGGGGCGCTTTTCGTCTGTATTGAGCCGATGTTCAGATAGCGCGCGATAATATCAATGAAAGCCTCTATACGCGTGTTTATCCCCGCGTCGGCGGTATGATTGTCTATCTCGATTGTGAGCGAGGGCTTAGTCTGCATGATGTCGCGGAAATAGGTGACGAGAAAAGAGTCGGGACCGCAGCTGAAATTCGTGATAAACACGCCGAAAAGTCTGGGATGCTTTTTGATGTAGCGCGCACAGCGTAAAAGATCCTGCCCGTTCGCCCAGGTCATGTTTTCCATTGAGTGTTCGTCGTGAAAGGGCAGCGCGTCGAAAGGTATGCAATAGATTTTGCGCGATGCGAATTTCCGCGGAACGCCCATGTTTGCGTCATCAGAAAATGCGTTGTAGGATCGTCCGAAGATAACTATTCCGATCGAATCGGGATCATTCTTTACCTGCTCGAGAGCTCTGCGGCCGATTTCAGCTCTCGCCTCGAAAGACGCTTTCAGTTTTTTTACTCCCGCATCGTAAGCCGCAAGAGCCGCATTTCTGTCGCAGCCGATCGCAACGACCATGTCCGCGAATGTATCACGCATGGACTCCCAGCCCAGACGCCAGTTTAAGACCGGAGAAAGAAAACGATCGCGAATCTCCCTGAAGGCTGTGGCCATATAATAGGGCTCTCCCTGTATCGTGATACAGGTGGCCTGGTGTCCGATCGCCCTGGACCAGCTGTTGACAACCGAAAGCTCCTTGATTTCCGGGAGAAAAAAGTAGTCGCAGTTTCGGTTTTTAAGATCTTCAAGCATGCCGTGAGCAAGCAAGGCCGGAAAGCAGAACGAAGAATTCACACGTTGTGTGCCCTTGTGAAGAATCTCTTCCGACAAAACCACTTCGAAGCCGAGATCGTTGAAAAAGGTGTGGTAGAGGGGATAGAGCGTGTTGACATAAAAAGAACGGGGTATGCCGATCTTCTTTGCGTTGGGTTGTTTTGGTGCGAAAGAA